>NZ_VIKA01000001.1 GCF_006704265.1 Elioraea sp. Yellowstone
GTCGCCCGCCGCCGCCACGCGCGAGAGCTCCGCGACGGCGCGCTCGCGCCGCGCCTTCTCGCGCCAGCTGCGCGCCGCTGGTGCGGCGAGATCGCCGAGCACCCGCCCGAGCGCAGGCATGGCCTCGCCGCGGTGCATCCGTTGCAGCGCCGCATAGACCGCGATCGTCGCGACCGCGGCGTCGGCGGGACTGGCCGCCTCGCCCACCGCGGCGAGTTCGCTGTCGAGCCGACCATCCACCTGCACCGCGATGAAGGCGGCGATGTGCCGGTCGAAGGGCAGGATCCCGGCCGGCAGGCTGCCCGCCGCGGCCTCGAGCGCACGCAGGAGTGCCGGCAGCGTCGAGACATGGCGCTGGCCGAGCAGCGGCGAGAGGCAGGGCAGGGCCGGGTTCAACTGGTAGAGCAGCCGCTCCGTGCCCGCCCCCATCGCCGTCGAGCGGCGGATCAGCCGGTACTGGCGCGCCTTCCGCTCGAGCGCGACCGGATCGGCATGGCGGTCGCCGCAGGCGGCCGCCCAGCGGGCGATCGCCAAGCTGTCCACCAGGTCCTCGAGCGCTCCGACATCGAGCGCATGCGGTCCGGGCCCCAGAGCGGCCTCCGCCAGCACCGGTCCGAGCGCGTCCGGCATCAGCGCGGCACCACGCCAGAACAGCGGCGCGCGTGGATCGATCAGCGCGATCGTGCGGCAGAGCATGGTATCGAGCACCAAGGGATCGACCGCGCTCGCGTCGTCCTCGGTCGCCTCGCGCAGCCGGGCGGCGAGCTGCCCATCGCCCAGCGCGCGCTCGGTCCAGACCGCGATCGCGCCGGTGCGCGCGGCCGCGATGCCCTCGTTCCAGTGCGTGCCAAGCGTGGCGGCCAGGCTGCGGGTGTCGCGCGGCTGGGCCGGGCCGATCGCCAGCGGTCGCGTCGCCTTGCGGATCGGCCGCGCGCTGATGGAACGGGCACGCGCGGAGCCCGGCCAGCCGGCGAGCTCGCCGGGACCCGGGCGATGGTCGGGATCCTCGGCGAGCAGGCCGCGCACCAGGGTGACAAGCCCGCCCGGCAGGCGATGTTCGCCCAGCACCGCGATCAGGCTGCCGCGCTCGAGCTTCGCCCGTGTCGCTGCGGCGTCATCGAGCCCGGCCATAGGCCACTGTCCCGTGGCAAGAGCGACGAGCGTCACCCCCAGCGCATAGAGATCGTCCGCGATCGTGCCCTCGCCGCGCCCGGCCGGCAGACAGAGGGCGGAGGGGGCCGGCTCCACCACCGCGGGCTGGGCGAAGCCGGCCGGCAGGGCGAACCCCTCCCCCAGCATGGCCGGTCCGCCGGCGGGCGGGCGGAACAGGTTGTCCGGCCGGATCCCGCGATGGGGGATGCCGAGATCGGCGAGCGCCAGCAGCACCAGCCCGACCGGGCGGACGATGTTCTGGATCAGGTCGCCCTCGCGCAGCGGCGCGCGCTTCTCGCCGCGTGGCAGGAGCGCCGGGCCGGGCGGCTGGGGATACACGATCAGGCGCGCCTCGCGCCCCTCCCACGGCACCACGTCGTGGGCGAGCGGGCGCATCAGATGGGGGATGTCCTCCTCCATCGTGAGGCGCTCGATCGCGCGCAGGCGCGCCGGATGATGGGTGCGGCAGACCACGGCCAAGCCGGGCGGCGCGGCGGCCGCGAGCGGCCGGGCGGCGAAGGCCGGGAGCCCACCGCCGATCACGCCCCGGACGGGGCTCAGCGGATCGACGACGTGATCGCCGATCCGCGTCTGCCCTCCGCTCGCCATGTCGCCCTCCATCCGCGCCGGCCCACACACTGGCGCATGAGGGGTTGAGAGGCGGTTAAGTCCCGATTCAGTCCGCGTAAGGATCGCGCATCACGATCGTGTCGTCCCGCTCCGGGCTGGTGGAGAGCAGCATCACCGGCGCCTCGACCAGCTCCTCGATGCGGCGCACGTACTTGATCGCCGCCGCCGGCAGTTCGGCCCAGGAGCGCGCGCCGCGGGTCGAGCCGGACCAGCCCTCGAGGGTCTCGTAGACCGGCCGTACCGCCGCCTGCGCGGCCGGCGCAGCCGGCAGGCGGGCGAGCCGCTGGCCATCCAGGGTATAGCCGACGCCGATCTTGAGCTCCGGCAGTCCGTCCAGCACGTCGAGCTTGGTCAGAACCAGCGCCTCGATGCCGCCGACCTTCACCGCCTGGCGCACCAGGGCTGCGTCGAACCAGCCGCAGCGGCGACGCCGTCCGGTGACGGTGCCGAACTCGTGGCCGCGATCGCCGAGGAGCCGCCCGGTCTCGTCGCTGAGTTCGGTCGGGAAGGGGCCGGAGCCGACCCGCGTGGTGTAGGCCTTGGCGATGCCGAGCACGCGGCCGATCGCGCCCGGTCCGATCCCGGCGCCGCCGGCGGCGCTCCCCGCCACCGTGTTGGACGACGTCACAAACGGGTAGGTGCCGTGATCGACGTCCAGCATCACCGCCTGCGCGCCCTCGAACAGGATGCGCCTGCCCTCGGCACGGGCGCGATCAAGCCGTTCCCAGACAGGCTCGGCGAAGGGCAGGAGGCGGGGCGCGAGGGCAAGCAGATCCGCGAGCAGCGCATCCTTCGCGAACGTTTCCGCCCCGAGGCCCTGCAGCAGGGTGTTGTGGTGCAGGAGGAGGTCATCGAGCTTCGCCGACAAAGTCTCCGGCTCGGCCAGGTCGCAGAGCCGGATGGCGCGCCGTCCGACCTTGTCCTCGTAGGCGGGCCCGATCCCGCGCCCCGTCGTGCCGATCTTCGCTGCGCCGCGGGCGGCCTCGCGCGCGCGGTCGAGCGCGGGGTGCAGGGGCAGGATCAGCGGCACGGTCTCGGCGATGCGCAGGTTGGCCGGGGTCACGGACAGCCCCTGTGCCGCCACCTTGGCGATCTCCTCCAGGAGCGCATGCGGATCGAGCACGACGCCGTTGCCGATCACGCCGAGCTTGCCGCGCACGATGCCAGAGGGAAGAAGGGAGAGCTTGTAGGTCTGGTTGCCGACCACCAGCGTGTGACCGGCGTTGTGCCCGCCCTGGAAGCGGACGACGATGTCGGCGCGGCTGGCGAGCCAGTCGACGACCTTGCCCTTGCCCTCGTCGCCCCACTGGGCGCCGATCACCGTGACATTCGCCATCAGCTCAACCTTCCAGAGGGATCGCCTCGCCGTCCCGGGCGAGATGGGTGCAGCCGAGCCGGCGCGCCTCGGCGAGCGGATCGTCCACCGCGGCGAGCGCGGCAACGGTGGCGAAGCCCGCCTCGCGCAGCCGCGCCGCCTGGCGGGCCGGCGTGCCGGCGGGCACGAAGACGCGCGGCCGGGGCGGGCGCGGTCGGGCCACGGTGAGGGCGGCATCCGGGTAGAGGGTGACCCCGGTGGCGTACTCCTCGCCGGCGCGATAGCCGCCGCCGCGACCGAGCTCGTCGGCGAGCGAGGCGGAGAAGATCGTGAAGGCGACGCCGCGGTGGTAGCGCAGACCGCGGAACTCCAGGGGATCCGCCGTAAGCCGGATCGCCGGGTCGCGCGCGCGCACCGCCGCCACGGTCGCCGCGAGCCGGCAGGCCAAGTCGCGCGCGGGTGGCGGCAGCGTGGCGGCGGCGAGCGCCTCGAGAGCGCGGTCGGCCGCCCCCGCGGCGTGCAGGAGCTCGTCCAGCGTGTCCGCGATCGGTCCGGCCAGCGCCGCCACCTCGGCCGCATCCTTGCGGTCGAGGGCGTGGCGCAGGCTGGCCTCGCGCTCGGGCGGCAGGGCGAGGGGGGCGAGCAGCTCGTCCGCGAGCGTCGGCAGCGTCAGGTCGAAGCTCACCCCCGGCACGCCGAGCGCGGCGAGCGCCTCGGCTGCGACCGCGATCACCTCGGCATCCGCCTCGGCGCAGTCGGCGCCGATCAGCTCGATCCCCGCCTGGGCGAACTGGCGTGCCGCGCGCAGCTCGGAGCCGCGCACGCGCAGCACCTGGCCCGCGTAGGAGAGGCGCAGCGGCCGCGGCGACCGGCCGAGCCGCACCGCGGCGATGCGCGCCACCTGAGGCGTGATGTCGGCGCGCAGCCCCATCATGCGCTGGCTCACCGGGTCCATCAGCCGGAAGGTGACCTCGGCGGTCGCGGCACCCATGCCGCCCAGCAGCCCCTCCTCGAACTCGAGCAGCGGCGGCTTGACCCGCTCGTAGCCGTGTGCGGCGAACACCGCGCCCATGGCCTCGATGGCGGCGGCCTCGGTCTCGGCCTCGGGCGGCAGGAGGTCGCGCAGGCCCGGCGGCAGCAGCGCGATGGCGGCGGGTTCGGTCATCGGCGCCGCCTCTAGCAGGGTTTGGCGCCGCTGGTGAGGGGGCAGGCTGCGGCGGCGCTGGTGCTCGTCGTGCATCCGCGGCGGCACGGGCTGGCGGTCAAGCTGATCCGGCGCCCTCAGGTGGTCGTGATCGGCGGGTCCTGCACCGCGGCCTCCCACACGCCCGCCCTCTGGGCGATGACGCAGGCTCCGATCGCCGCAGCGGCCGCACCGGCCAGCGGTGCGTCAGGCCGGCGCCGGGGTGCGCGGGGCCGGCCGGCGGAGCAGCAGGGTGCACGGCATGGCGAGGAGCGCGAGCCAGGCGAGCCGGCTGAAGTCGTGCATGTAGGCGATCGCGCGCGCCTCGCGGAACACCATCTCGGCCAGCGCGAGCCGGCCGGCCGGCGTCTCGAGGCTCCAGAGTTCGGCCACGCCCGGCATCCTGAGCGCCGGGTTGAAGGCCGTGACGTGCCGCATCAACCCGGCATGGATCGCCTGCGTGTCGCGCACCAGCAGGAAGATCACCACGGCGATGCCGATCGAGGCGCCGAGATTGCGCATCAGGCTGTAGATCGCCGTTCCCTGGTTGCGCAGCTCCGGCGGCAGCGTCGAGAAGGTCATGGTCGTCAGCGGCACGAACAGGAAGCCGAGACCGAAGCCCTGGACCATCCCCGTGCGGATCAGTGCCGCCTGCGATACCTGGGGCGTGAAGCCCGACATCTCCCAGAGCGAGACCGCGGCGCAGCCGAAGCCGAAGGAGAGCAGCAGCCGCGGATCGATGCGCGTGATCAGCCGCCCGACCAGAAGCATCGCCGCCATCGTGCCGAGGCCGCGCGGCGAGGTGATCAGCCCCGCCGCGAGCACGGGGTAGCCGAGCATGGTCTGCAGGAAGGGCGAGAGCAGGGCGACGGTCGCGAGCAGCAGGATGCCGACGACGAAGATGAAGCAGATGCCGACGGCGAAGTTCCTGTCCCGGAACAGGCGCGGGTCGATGAACGGACGCCTCGCCGTCGCGGTGTGCACAACGAACAGGTAGAGACCGAGCGCGGCCGCCGCGGCGAGACCGATGATCAGGGAGGAGTCGAACCAGTCCAGCCGCTCGCCGCGGTCGAGCATGAGTTGGAACGCGCCGACGGCGAGCGCGAGCGTCGCGAAGCCGAACCAGTCGAATCCGACCCGCACCGGTGCGGCGCGCGGCATCATGATCGAAAGCCCGATGAAGGCGACGATGCCGACCGGCACATTGATGGTGAACACCCAGCGCCAGTGCAGGTACTCGGTCAGGACGCCCCCGAGCGTCGGCCCGAGCACCGGCCCCACCATCACGCCGACACCGAACAGCGCCATCGCCTGGCCGTGCTGCTCGCGCGGATAGGTGTCGAGCATGGTCGCCTGCGCGAGCGGCACGAGAGGCGCGCCGAAGGCGCCCTGCATCAGCCGGAACACCACCATCTGCTCGATCGAGACGGCCATGCCCGAGAGCATGGAGGCGGTGGTGAAGCCGATGATCGTGACCATGTAGACGGTGCGCCGGCCGAACCGGTTGGCGAACCAGCCGCTGAGCGGGGTCGAGATCGCGGCGGCGACGATGTAGGAGGTCAGCACCCAGTTGACCTCCTCGAGCGTCGCCGAGAGCGAGCCCATCATGTAGGGCAGCGCGATCGTCGCCATGGTCGTGTCGAGGATCTGCATGATCACGCCGAGCATCACGCAGAGGGACAGGACCCCGCGCCGCCGCCGCTCCAGCGCCGCCTGCGTCATCGCCGGCCGGGCAGGCCGCCCGCTTCGGGAAGCGGCCGTGATCGCGACGCGGCGCGCAAGGCGTGTCCGGAGCGGCTGCCGCCCATCCGGGGACGGCTCCTAGAGCCCGGCCCAGCGCCGCAGATCGGCGAGCAGGCCACCGAGGCTGCGCCGCCGGCCGGTGTCGATCTCGACCGTCGCGCTCATCCCCGCGCGCAAGGCCGGCGCATCCTCCGGCAGGTCGAGCGCGAGCCGGACGGGGATGCGCTGCACCACCTTGACCCAGTTGCCGGAGGCGTTCTGCGGCGGCAGTACCGCGAACTCCGCCCCCGCGGCGGGTGCGATGCTGGCCACGCGGCCGCGGAACACCCGGCCGGGATAGGCGTCGACGCGGATCGTCGCCGGATCGCCGACCTTGACGTGGGTGAGGTCGGTCTCCTTCGGATTGGCCTCGACCCAGACAGGTCGCGTGGCGACCAGCGCGAAGGCTGCCCGCCCGGCGGGCAGGTAGGCCCCGAGCGGCAGATGATCCAGGTTCGTCACGACCCCGGCGAGCGGGGCATGCACGCGCGTGCGCCGCAGATCGCGCTCGGCGCGATCGACGGAAGCGCGCGCCTCCTGGAAGCGCGCATGCGTCTCGGGAGCCGCGTCCGGCGTGCCGCCGAGGGCGGCGAGTGTCGCCTCGGCCTGGCGCTCGGTGATGACCAGGCGGGCGCGCGCCGCGTCGAGGTCGCGGCGGGCCTGATCGAACGCCGCCTGGGCGGCGACCCCGCGCGCGGCGAGGTCCTGCTGGCGGCGGAACTGGGCCTGGTGGAAGGCGAGGTCGGTGCGCGCCTGGTCGAGCTCGGCGAGCTTCTCGCGATAGGTCGCCCGGAGCGTGGTGAGCTCGTTGCGCACCCCCTCGAGCCGGGCGAGTGCCGCGGCGAGCGCGATCCGGTAGGGCTCGTCGTCGAGCCGGAACAGGATCTGTCCGCGCTCGACCCGCTGGTTCTCCTCCACCATCACCTCGGCGACGAAGCCCGCGACGTCGGTCGTGATCTCGATCTTGTCCGCGCGCACATAGGCGTTGTCGGTCGAGACGTAGCGGCCACCGGCGAGATAGAGCGCGAGTGCCAGCCCGAGCAGGGCAAGCGGCCCGAGGGCGAGCAGCAACGCGCGGCGGCGCCGGCGCTCGGCAACGGTCGGGCGTGGCGGCGGGGCAGCCTCGCGCGAAGGCGCCTCGGCCTCGCGCAGCCGCGCCACCGTCTGGTCGGTGCGCGCCTCCGCCTCCTCGGGCAGCCGGCCGCGTGCGCGGGCGTCAGCCATGATGTGCGAGCCGCTCGCCGTTGGAGCCCGAAGCGGCGGCGATCAGGTTCTCCTTCATGGTCGTCAGGATGCGGATGAGCTGCTCGCGCTCGGCCTCGGGCACACCGGCGAGCGCCTCCGCGCGCGTCGCCGCGCCGATCGCGCGCATCCGGTCCAGCACCGGGTGCGCCTTCGGGCGCAGGAACAGCAGCCAGACGCGCCGGTCCTTCGGATGCGGCCGGCGCTCGACCAGGCCGGCCGCCTGCAGCCGGTCGAGGATGCGCCCCAGGGAGATGGGTTCGAGCTCCAGGATCTCGGCGAGCCCGCCCTGGTGGATGCCCTCGTTGCGCGCGAGATGCGCCAGCACCTGCCACTGGGCCCGCGTCAGGCCGAGCTCGCGCGCATTCTGATCGAAGCGCTTGCGCAGCAGCCTCGCGACGTCGTGCAGCAGGAAGCCGAGGGTGCGTTCGGGGGCGTCCACCTGTGCCGTCCCGTGCGGGGGCGGGACAATAAGCACGGCTATGATAGATGCGATCAGGGACTTGTCGAGACCCCGACCGGCCGCTTGCGCCGGCGCGGCCGGCGGGCCAGAACGGCGCCGCTCTCACGGAGGGACCGGCCGATGACCGATGTGCTGATCGCGCCCTCGATCCTCGCCGCCGACTTCGCGCGGCTCGGCGAGGAGGTGCGCGCGGTCGACGCGGCCGGCGCGGACTGGATCCATCTCGACGTGATGGACGGGCATTTCGTGCCGAACATCAGCTTCGGCCCTGCGGTGGTGAAGGCACTCCGGGCGCATTCGGCGAAGTGCTTCGATGTGCATCTGATGATCGAACCGGTCGATCCGTATCTCGAGGCCTTCGCCTGGGCGGGCGCTGACCGGATCATCGTGCATGTCGAGGCCACGAGGCATCTCGACCGCACGCTCCAGGCGATCGCGGGACTGGGCAAGAAGGCGGGGGTGTCGCTCAACCCGGCGACTCCCGCCTGCATGGTCGCGCATGTGCTCGATCGGGTCGATCTCGTGCTGGCGATGACGGTGAACCCGGGCTTCGGCGGCCAGCGCTTCCTGCCTTCCCAGCTTGCGAAGATCCGCGAGCTCCGGCGCATGATCGGCGACCGGCCGATCCGCATCGAGGTGGACGGCGGCATCACGCCCGAAACCGCACCGGCCGTGATCGAGGCCGGTGCCTCCGTGCTGGTCGCGGGCTCGGCGGTGTTCGGTGCGGCGGACTACGCCGCGGCGATCGCCGCGCTGCGCCCCGTCACGCCGTAGCCGGCGCGGCGAGCAGGCGCCCGCAGAGCACGGGCACCTCCCCGGGGTGCACCGCGACCGCGGCGGCGCCTTCGGCCATCGCGGCGGTGCCGTAGCCCCAGGCGGCGAAGATGCAGGGGATGCCGGCGCCGACGGCCGCGACCACGTCGTTGCGGTGGTCGCCGATCATCACCGCGCGCGCGGCCTCGCCCCCTGCGGCTTCGAGGGTCGCGCGCAGATGCGCCGGATCGGGCTTGCGGACGGGGAAGGTGTCGCCCGCGCCGATCGCGGCGAAGCGGTCGGCAAGCCCGATCGCGGCGAGCAGGGCCCGCGTCGCGCCTTCGGGCTTGTTGGTGCAGATCGCGAGCCGCCAGCCGGAGGCGGCGAGCGCATCGAGAGCGGCCGGGATGCCGGGGAAGGGGGCGGTCTCGACGGCCGCGTTGGCGGCGTAGTCGGCGAGGAATGCCTGGTATGCCATCTCGTCGAAGGCCCGGCCGCGCGCCACCAATGCCCGCTCGACCAGGGCACGCACGCCGTCGCCGATCATGCCGACGATCTCGGCGCGGGCATAGCGGCGCAGCCCGAGCCTGGCCGCCATGCGGTCGGCCGCGGCATGGATGTCGGGCGCGCTGTCCACCAGCGTGCCGTCGAGGTCGAACAGGGCTGTCGGAGGCATCCGCCGTGCTGTACGGAAGCGCCGCGCCGCGCGCAACTCCCAGCCCTCCCGCCTTGACATCCGCGACTCGTGGGCGCATCTCGCAATCAGGACCGGAGGCGTCCTGATTGTGCGGAGAACGCCGTGTTCAGGCTGTCCAAGCTCAGCGACTACGCCGTGGTGCTGCTCAGCGAGCTCGGCCGCGCCAACGAGGGCGCGGTGCGCAACGCCTCGGGCCTCGCGGCCGCCACCGGCATCGCCGAACCCACCGTCGCCAAGGTGCTCAAGCTGCTGGCCGGCGGGGGCTTGGTCACCAGCCAGCGCGGCGCGCATGGCGGCTATCGCCTGGCGCGGCCACTGGCGGCGATCCCCATCGCCGACGTGATCGCCGCGATCGAGGGGCCGATCGCGCTCACCGCCTGCGTTGACGGACACGTCGGCGCCTGCGAGGTCGAGTGCTCCTGTCCGGTGCGCGGACGGTGGGACCCGGTGAACGCCGCGATCCGCCACGCGCTCTCCGAGATCACGCTCGCCGACATGGCCTGCCCGGCCTGGACGCTGACCGGGGCGGCGCGCCTCGCCGAGCCGGTCGTTTGACACAGAGGGAATACGAACCATGCCTGCGGTAGCCGAGACGCTGGAGACGGTCCGCGACGTCACCCAGGGCACCTACAAGTGGGGCTTCGAGACCGAGATCGAGCAGGAGGTCATCCCCAAGGGCCTGGACGAGGACGTGGTCCGGCTGATCAGCGCGAAGAAGCGCGAGCCGGAGTGGCTGCTGGAGTGGCGGCTGAAGGCGTTCCGCGCCTGGCAGTCCATGCAGGAGCCCACCTGGGCGGCGGTGAGGTATCCGCCGATCGACTACCAGGATGCGCACTACTACGCCGCACCGAAGGCGAAGGCCGATGGGCCGAAGTCGCTCGAGGAGGTCGATCCCGAACTGCTCCGCACCTACGAGAAGCTCGGCATCCCGCTGAAGGAGCAGGAGCGGCTCGCCGGCGTGGCGGTGGACGCGGTGTTCGACTCCGTCTCGGTCGCGACCACCTTCAAGGAGAAGCTCGCCGAGGTCGGCGTGATCTTCTGCTCGTTCTCGGAAGCCGTGCGCGAGCACCCCGACCTCGTGCGGCGCTGGCTCGGCACCGTGGTGCCCTACGGCGACAACTTCTTCGCCGCGCTCAACTCGGCGGTCTTCTCGGACGGCAGCTTCGTCTACATCCCCAAGGGCGTGCGCTGCCCGATGGAGCTCTCGACCTATTTCCGCATCAACGCGAAGAACACCGGCCAGTTCGAGCGCACGCTGATCGTCGCCGAGGAAGGCTCCTACGTGTCCTATCTCGAGGGCTGCACCGCGCCGATGCGCGACGAGAACCAGCTCCATGCCGCGGTGGTGGAGCTGATCGCGTTGGACGAGGCGCAGATCAAGTACTCGACCGTGCAGAACTGGTACCCGGGCGACGCCGAGGGGAGGGGCGGGATCTACAACTTCGTCACCAAGCGCGGCGCCTGCCGCGGTCGCAACAGCAAGATCTCCTGGACCCAGGTCGAGACCGGCAGCGCGATCACCTGGAAGTACCCCTCCTGCATCCTCCAGGGCGAGGGCTCGGTCGGCGAGTTCTACTCGGTCGCGATCACCAACAACTTCCAGCAGGCCGATACCGGCACGAAGATGATCCATCTCGCGCCGAACACGCGCTCGACGATCGTCTCCAAGGGGATCAGCGCCGGCCACGGCCAGAACACCTATCGCGGCCTGGTGCGGATCATGCCGCGGGCGAGGAACGCGCGGAACTTCACCCAGTGCGACTCCCTGCTGATCGGCGATCGCTGCGGGGCGCACACCGTGCCCTATATCGAGAGCCGCAACCCGACAGCGAAGGTCGAGCACGAGGCGACGACGAGCCGCATCGCCGAGGACCAGCTCTTCTATTGCCGCCAGCGTGGGCTTTCGGAGGAGGAGGCGGTCGGGCTGATCGTCAACGGCTTCGCCCGCGAGGTGCTGAAGGAGCTGCCGATGGAGTTCGCGGTCGAGGCGCAGAAGCTGCTCGCGATCAGCCTCGAAGGCAGCGTGGGTTGAGGACGGGATACGAGCGATGCTGAAGATCGAAGGGCTGACCGCATCCGTCGAGGGCAAGGAGGTGCTGAAGGGCATCGACCTCGAGGTGCCGGCCGGCGAGGTGCACGCCATCATGGGCCCGAACGGGTCGGGCAAGTCCACGCTCGGCTACGTGCTCGCCGGGCGCGAGGGCTACGAGGTCACGGGCGGAACCGTGACCTTCCGCGGCGAGGACCTGCTCGGCAAGGAGCCCGAGGAGCGCGCGATCGCCGGGCTGTTCCTCGCCTTCCAGTACCCGGTGGAACTGCCCGGCGTCGGCAACGCCAACTTCCTGCGCCAGGCGCTGAACAGCGTCCGCCGCGCGCGCGGCGAGCCCGAGGTGGACGCGATGCAGTTCCTCAAGCTGGTGCGCGCCAAGGTGAAGGCGCTCGGCATGAGCGACGAGATGCTGAAGCGCTATGTCAATGTCGGCTTCTCGGGCGGCGAGAAGAAGCGCAACGAGATCCTGCAGATGGCGGTGCTGGAGCCCGCGTTCTGCATCCTCGACGAGACCGACAGCGGGCTCGACATCGATGCGCTGCGCATCGTCGCCGACGGGGTGAACGCGCTGCGGTCACCCGAGCGTGGCATGCTGGTGATCACGCACTACCAGCGCCTGCTCGACTACATCGTGCCGGACCGCGTCCACGTCCTGCTGAACGGACGGATCGTCCGCTCCGGCGGTCCGGACCTTGCCCTGGAGCTCGAGGAGAAGGGCTATGGCGAGTTCCAGGAAGCGGCCTGAGGCGCCGATGAACGCCCCCGTCGTCGTGCCGGCGGTCGCGCCGGCAGTGGCTGCGCTGCTCGACCGCCACGCCGGGCTGAAGGACCGGCTGCCCGGCGCGCGCGTGGCGTGGGTGGAAGCGTGGCGGCACCGCGGGGCGGAGGCGTTCCGCGCCGGCGGGTTCCCGACGAAGCGCGTCGAGGCGTGGAAGTACACCGACCTCTCCCCCTTGCGCGAGACGCGCTTCGAGGAGGCGCTGGTCGCGACCGACGCGCATCCGGCCCTGCCCGCGGAGGCGGGCGGCGAGGAGGCGCGCATCGTGCTGCTGGACGGCCGCTTCCGCGCCGACCTGTCGCAGCTCGACACGCTGCCCGACGGCGTGCGGATCGACAGCCTCGCGGCGCTGCTCGGCGTCGGGGACGCCGCGCTGCGTGACATTCTGGGGGCGATCGCGCCGGCCGACCTGCCGCTCGCCGGGTTGAACGCGGCGCTCGCCGAGGACGGGGTGGTCATCCGCGTCGCCCCGGGCGTGGCGGCCGGGCGCGTCCGCATCGTCTCGCTCGGCACTGCGCCTGACGGCCATGCGGTCGCCTTCCATCCGCGCAACCTCGTCGTGCTCGGCGCCGGCGCGTCGCTGACCCTGCTCGACGGCGCGCATGGCGCGGGCAAGGGTGTCTACTGGCACAATGCGGTCACCGAGATCGCACTCGGCGAAGGGGCGCGGCTGACGCATGTGCGCCTGCAGGACGAGGCGCGGGATGCGTTCCACACCGCGCTGGTCGCCGTGCGCGTCGCGGCGAAGGCCGAGTACGACAGCTTCACCCTGGTGCGCGGCGCCCGCCTCGCGCGCAACGAGGTGCATGCGGTGCTGGCCGGGCCGAAGGCGGCGCTGCACCTCAACGGCGCGCAGCTCGTCGACGGCGACCGCCATGCCGACACGACCACGGTGATCGACCATGCCGCCCCCGAGTGCGAGAGCAACCAGACGGTCAAGACCGTGCTGGCGGGGCGCGCGCGAGGCGTGTTCCAGGGCAAGATCCACGTCCGGCAGGTGGCGCAGAAGACCGACGGCTACCAGATGAACCAGGCGCTGCTGCTGAGCCCGGAGGCGGAGATCAACGCCAAGCCGCAGCTCGAGATCTATGCCGACGACGTGAAGTGCAGCCACGGCGCCACCGTCGGCGAGCTGGACCACGACCAGCTCTTCTACCTCCGCAGCCGCGGCATCCCCGAGGTCGAGGCCAAGTCGATGCTGGTGCAGGCGTTCCTGACCGACGCCGTCTCTCTCGTCTCCGATGAGGCGCTGCGCGAGACCCTGCTCGCCGCGACGGACGCATGGTGGGATGGGGTGGAGCATCCCGCATGAACGACGCGCCGCCCGTCACCGCCGCCTTCGACGTCCAGGCGATCCGTGCCCAGTTCCCGATCCTGACCGAGACGGTGCGCGGCAGACCGCTGGTGTTCCTGGACAGCGCGGCATCCGCGCAGAAGCCGCGCGCGGTGATCGAGGCGATGGTGCACGCGATGGAGCGCCAGTACGCGAATGTCCATCGCGGCCTGCACTGGATGAGCGAGCGCACCACCGAGGCCTACGAGGCCTGCCGCGACGCGGCCGCGCGGTTCCTGAATGCGGGCTCGCGCGACGAGATCGTTCTGACGCGCAACTCCACCGAGGGGATCAATCTGGTCGCGCACAGCTACGGCCGCGGCGTGATGCGCGCCGGGCAGGCGGTGCTGATCAGCGAGATGGAGCACCACAGCAACATCGTGCCCTGGCAGATGCTGCGCGACGCGCACGGGGTCGAACTGCGCGTGGCCAGGGTGACGGAGGCGGGCGAGCTCGACATGGACTCCGTCGCCGCGCACCTCGCCGACGGCAAGGTCGGGCTGGTCGCGATCACGCACATGTCCAACGTGCTCGGCAGCTACACGCCGGCGGAGCGGATCGTGCGGCTCGCGCACGAGGCCGGGGCGAGGGTGCTGCTCGACGGCAGCCAGGCCGCCGTGCACCGCAAGGTGGACGTGCAGGCATTGGATGCCGATTTCTACGTCTTCACCGGCCACAAGCTCTACGGCCCGACCGGCATCGGTGTGCTCTACGGCAAGGCGGAACTCCTCGACCGCATGCCGCCCTTCCTGGGCGGTGGCGACATGATCTCGACCGTGTCGTTCGAGAGGTCCGAGTGGGCGCGCGTGCCGCACAAGTTCGAGGCCGGCACGCCGCCCATCCTGGAGGGAATCGGCCTCAAGGCCGCGATCGAGTGGGTCGAGCGGATCGGTTTCCCGGCGATGGAGGCGCATGAGCGCGCGCTGACCGACCACGCGCTCGCGCGGCTTTCGGCGATCGAAGGTGTGACGGTGATCGGCCGGGCGCAGGATCGCGGTGGCGTGATCTCCTTCACGCTCGATCGGGCGCATGCGCACGATGTCGCCACCCTGCTCGACCGGCAGGGGATCGCGGTGCGCGCCGGGCATCACTGCGCCGAGCCGCTGATGCGCCGCTTCGGCCTCGACAGCACTGCGCGCGCCTCGTTCGCCGCATACACCACCAGGACCGAGATCGACGCGCTGGCCGAGGCGCTGACGCGCGTCAGGACCTTCTTCGCATGAGCGAAGCGTTCGAGGAGCTGCGCGACCTCTACCAGGAGGTGATCCTGGACCACGGCCGGCATCCGCGGAACTTCCGCCGGCTGGACGGGGCCTTGCACGCGAAGGGCGAGAATCCGATGTGCGGCGACAAGGTGGAGGTCTGGCTGAAGCTCGGCGCCGGCGAGCGGATCGAGGATGCCGCGTTCCAGGGTCGCGGCTGCGCGATCTCGATCGCTTCGGCCTCGCTGATGACCGAGGTGCTGCGCGGCAAGACGAGGGATCAGGCGCGCAGCCTCGCGGATGCCTTCCGCACCCTCGCGCGCACCGGCGCCTGCCCGGTCTGCGACGCGGTGCACGAGGAGGACATCGAGCGCTTGCAGCCGCTCGCCGGCGTGGCGGAGTATCCGTCGCGCGTGAAATGCGCGACACTCGCGTGGCATGCGATGGAGGCGGCGCTGAAGGGCGAAGGGAGCGCGACGACGGAATGAACGAACGGGCGCATGTTCCGGCGGGCACCGTCTGGACGCCCGAGGGCGAGGTGCCGGCCGCGCCGGGTGTCAGCGAACAGGCGGTGATCGACGCGGTCTCGACGGTCTATGACCCTGAGATCCCGGTGAACATCTACGAGCTGGGCCTGATCTACGCGATCGACATCGAGGACGACGGCGCGATCAAGGTGGAGATGACACTGACCGCGCCCGGCTGCCCCTCGGCGCAGGAACTACCCGAGCAGGTGCGCCAGGCGATCCTGTCGGTGCCGGGGGTGACGCGCTGCGATGTCGAGGTGGTGTGGGATCCCCCCTGGGATCCGAGTCGGATGAGCGAGGAAGCCCGGCTCGCGGTCAACATGTTCTGACCTGCTGGGGTGATGCGATGGGCACGGCAAGCACTGGAACGACGCAAGCGCGCAGTCTGCCGCCGCTGATGCGTCTGACGGATGCGGCGGCCGAGCGGGTGCGCGCGCTCTATGCCCGCCCGGGGGCGAAGAGGTACCTGCGCATCGGCGTGAGGACGAAGGGCTGCTCCGGCTTGTCCTACGAGATGAGCTACGTGGACGAGCCGGGCCCGACCGACGAGGTGGTCACGGACCACGGCCTGACGATCCTGGTGGATCGGCGTGCGTCGCTGTTCCTGATCGGCACGGTGATGGACTACCAGACCAACGCGCTCTCCTCGGGCTTCACCTTCGTGAATCCCAACGAGAAGGGTCGCTGCGGTTGCGGCGAGAGCTTCCACGTCTGACGCCGTCCCCGGGAGTGGGGGTGTGGGGGGGAGGGCCTTGTGGCCCTCTCCCCCAGTCTTTCTTCGTGTGATCTGAATGGATCCGCTCGCCCCGCTCGACCCGCCGGCCCGCGAGGCGGTGCGCGCGGCCTCGCGGCGCGTGCGCCTGCCGGCCGGCTCGGCCGCCTTCCGCCCAGGCGAGTCCTGTGCGCACTGGCTGATCGTCTGCGCCGGCCAGGTTCGGGTCTCGCGCGTGTCGGAGGACGGGCGCGAGATCGTCCTCTACCGCGTCCGTCCCGGCGAGAGCTGCGTGTTGACCACCGCGGGCCTCCTCGAGGGCGCGGCCTACGACGCCGAGGCGATCTGCGAGACGGAGGTCGAGGCGCTGCTGCTGCCGGCGGCCGCGTTCCTGAGCCTGGTGGCCGAGCAGCCGTCGTTCCGCCGCTTCGCCTTCGCGGCCTATGCGGCGCGGATCGCGGCGCTGATGGAGCTCGCGGAGGAACTCGCCTTCGACGAGGTCGGCACGCGGCTCGCACGCCGGCTTCTGGCCCTGCGCGCGCCCGACGGCACGGTGCCGGCGACGCACGAGGCGCTGGCGGCCGAGCTCGGCACGGCGCGCGAGGTGGTGAGCCGCCGGCTCAAGGCGTTCGAGCGCGCGGGGCATGTCGCGCTCGCGCGCGGGCGGATCGTGCTCGCCGATCCCGAGGGGCTCGCGGCGGCCGTCCGCGGCTCGGTGACCTAGGTCACGGACGTCGCGGCGGGTCATCGGCTCCGCTGTGCTCGAAACCACAGGCAACGGAGTGCGGACGATGACGAGGAACATGGGCATGGTGGATCGCGCGCTGCGTGCGGTGGTCGGCGTGGCGCTGGTCGCGCTGGCCGCGACGGGCACGATCGGCGCATGGGGCTGGATCGGCGTCGTGCCGCTGGCCACCGCGGCGATCGGCTGGTGCCCGGCCTACGCGCCCTTCGGCATCAGCACCTGCCCGTCCAGGGCGTGAGGCGAGGGGGCCGGTCGGGCGCCGGCCCCGTGCCCGTCACCCTGCCGGGCGGATCATCAGCGCGTTGAAGCGCCGTTCCGGCCGCGGGGTGATCGTCAGCGTGCGCCGCGAGGCGTAGTCCCAGGTCGGGTGGAAGACCGGGATCAGCGCCTGGTCCTCCATTGCCGCCTCGATCGCGGCGGCGACCTTGGCGATGCGCTTCTCGGGGTCCATCTCGCCCAGCGCATCGACGATCAGCGCATCGACGCGCGGGTTCGAGTAGCGCACGCGGTTCGCCGCGCCGAGCCCGCGCTGCGCGTCGTTGGTGTGCAGGACGGCGCGCGGACCCTCGGAGGCCTCGATCGTGCCGTACTGGGCGATGAAGGCCGAGAACTCCTGCCGCGTCGCCGCGCCGAAGAACACCTGGCCCGGCACGCCCTCGACCGACACCTGCAGCCCGAGCCGCGTCCACATCTGGCCGATCGCCTGGGCGATCTGGCTGTCCTTCGGGTAGCGGTCGGTGGTGGTGTGGAGCGCGAGGCGGAAGCCGTTCGGCACCCCCGCCTCGGCGAGCAGCGCGCGCGCCCGGTTGAGGTCGAGCGGGTCGGGCTGCAGTCGCTGGCTGGTGCCGGGGAACGACGGCGGCAGCATCTGCGAGGCCGGCGTGCAGCTTCCCTCCATCAGTCGCTCGCAGATCGCGGTGCGGTCGATCGCGAGCGACAGCGCCCGGCGCACGCGCGCATCCATCAGCGGGTTGCGCGCGAGCGGCGGCTGGCCGTCCTTGGCGCCGACATGCGGACTCTGCTCGCGTGCCGAATCGAGCGCGATGTAGTGCACCACCGCGGCCGGTCCGCTGGACAGGGCGAACCTCGGGTCCTGGCGGATACGCGCCTTGTCGCCGACCGGTACGAGATCGATCGCGTCCACCTCGCCGGCGAGCAGCGCGGCGACGCGCGAGGGGTCGCGTGTGATCACGCGCTCGGTCACGCGCTCCCACGCGGCGGGGCCGCGCCAGTGCCTCTCGAAGCGCTGGAGCACCAGCCGATCCGCATTCACCCACTCGACGTGGCGATAGGGACCGGTGCCGTTCACCTTGCCGGCGTTGAACTCGCTCGTACTCTGTCCGGCATCGGCGGCGCGGATGATGAAGACGCGGCTGAGGTCGAGCGGCAGCAGCGGGTTCGGCGTGGAGGTGCGGATGCGGATCGTGTGGTCGTCGATCCTGTCGATCGCGGCGATCGCGCGCGTGAACACGGTGAACAGGGCCGGGCTGTTCGGCACGTTCGGCAGGCGCGCATAGGTCGCGATCACGTCGTCGGCGGTGAAGGGGGACCCGTCATGGAACACCACGCCCCGGCGCAGCGTGAACTCCCAGGTCAAATCGTCGATCAGGCGCCAGGATTCGGCCAGCGCCGGCTCGATCTCCTGACGGTCGTTCTGCCAGGTCAGCGCATCGAAGATCTGGCTGTGGCTCGAGGCCTGCGGGAAGCCGTTGAAGAAGTGCGGATCGAGCGTGTTGAGCTCGAGCTTGGTGCCGAGCGTCAGGGTCTGCGCCGAGGCTCCCCCGGTCACGAGCGCGATCGCGGCGACGGCCGCGCACAGGATACGTCGCATCCAACCCTCCCTGTCTCTTCCCCCCGCCATGATGGCGCGCCGGGGGCGTTGTGCAAAGCGGGCAACCGTCGCAGTCTCCGCGCCCATGACGCGCACGCCCCCCCGCATCGCCCTCGGCGGCTTCATGCTCGAGAGCAACGGCCACGCGCCACCGGCACCGAAGGCCGAGTTCGAGGCGACGTATTGGCTGGAGGGCGAGCCGCTGCTCGTGGATCTGCGCTCGCCGGCGCCGCGCGCCTCGGCCTGCCTGAGCGGGTTCCTCGCTGGCATGGACCAGGGAGACGAATGGACGGCGATCCCGCTCCTCGCGACGGGTGCGGGCGCCTCCGGTCCGGTCGAGCAGCCCGTGTTCGACGAGGTGGTGGCGCGCATCACCGCAGGGCTGCGGGCAGCCCCGCCGGTGGACGGCGTGTTCCTCGCCCTGCACGGCGCGGCCACGGCGACCGGGGAGCCCGATCCGGACGGCGTGCTGCTTGCCGCCGTGCGCGCGGTGGTCGGGCCGGAGGTGCCGGTGATCGCGACACTCGACCTGCACGCGAACGTCTCGCAGAGGATGGTGGACGAGGCTGACGTGCTGATCGCCTACCGGACCAATCCCCATGTGGACATGATCGCCCGCGGCATGGACGCGGCCTTCGCCATGCGGGCGATGCTCGGCGGCATGCGGCCGAAGGCCGCGTTCGTGAAGCTGCCGATGATCACGCCGGCCGTGGCGATGAACACCGACCGGGGCCCCTATGCCGACATCATCGCCTACGGCCAGTCGCTGATCGACCACACCATCCTCGACGTCTCGGTGGTGGCGAATTTCTCGCTCGGGGATACGCCGAAGAACGGGCTCTCGGTGATCGTCACCGCGAAGGGGGATCGCGTACGCGCGGAAGCGGTGGCAGGCGACGTCGCGCGGCGCCTGTGGGAGATGCGCGAGCGCTTCCGCATCACGCTCACGCCGCTGGAGACGGCGGTGGCGATGGCCAGGCAGGCCGGCGCCGATCCGTCCCGCCCGGCGCTGCTGTTCGCCGACGTCGCCGACAACCCGGGCGGGGGCGGGCGCGGCAACACGACCTACATCCTGCGCGCGTTCCACGCGGCCGGGGTGGAGGGCGCGCTGTTTGGCATCCACAACGACCCGCCGCTCGCGGCCGAGGCGCATGGCTTGGGCGTGGACGCACGCTTCACCGCGCGCTTCAACCGCGCCGAGCCGCACCCGATGAGCGAGTCCTTCGAGGCCGAGGCGGTGGTGGAGGCGCTGTCCGACGGCGAGTTCATCGGCCGGCGCGGCATCTATGCCGGGCGGCGCGTCTCGCTCGGGCCGACGGCGCTGCTGCGCCTGGGCGGCATCCGCGTGATCGTGGTGACGCACCGCCGCCAGTTCGCCGACCCCGCGATGGCCGAGCATCTCGGCGTCGACCTGCGCTCGGTCCGCGCGCTGGTGGTGAAGTCGCGCGGGCACTTCCGCGCTGGCTTCGACGACATCTTCCCGCGCGAGGCGATCGTCGAGGTCGATGTGCCGGGACTGACCTCGGTGGTGCTGGAGCGCGTGCCCTACCGCAACATCCCGCGCCCGATCTGGCCGCTCGACCCCGATACCGCCTGGTCGCCGCCGCATGCCTGACGATCTTCGCCCCGTCGAGACGGGTGGCATCGGGAAGCCGGTGCGCCGCGTCGAGGATCTCCGGCTGCTGCGCGGCCTCGGCCGGTACACCGACGACCTCGCGATCCCCGGCGTCGCGCACATGGCGATCGTGCGCAGCCCGCATGCGCACGCCGCGATCCGCGCGATCGACACGGCGGCGGCGCATGCTGCACCCGGCGTGCTGGCCGTGCTGACCGGAGCGGACGCGGAGGCCGATGGCCTCGGCACGCTCCAGACCATCGTGCAGCGCCACCGCCCCGACGGCAGCCCTATGCCGCGCCCGCCCTACCGCGTGCTCGCGACCGGAGCGGCGAAGTTCGTGGGCGACCCGGTCGTGGTGGTGGTGGCGGAGACGCGCAATGCGGCGAAGGACGCTGCCGAGCTGGTGACGATCGACTGGGAGCCGCTGCCCGCGGTCACGGACGCCGCCGCCGCACTCGCGCCTGGCGCGCCCGCCGTGTGGCCGGGCCTCTGCGACGACAATCTCTGCTTCCTGTTCACGCTCGGCGATGCCGCCGCGGTGGAGGCGGCGTTCGCGCGCGCAGCCCACGTCGTGGCGCTCGACTTCCGCATCAGTCGCGTCTCGGCCAATCCGCTCGAGCCGCGCGCCGCGATCGGGGTCTGGGACGCGGCGGACGGCCGCTACACGCTCTATTCCGGCGTGCAGATCCCGCATCGCATCCGCCAGGAGCTCGCCGAGACCGTGCTCGGCGTGCCGCATCACGCACTGCGGCTCGTCTCGCCAGACATGGGCGGCGCCTTCGGCATGCGCGGCTCGCCCACCCAGGAGCACGCGCTGGTGCTGTGGGCGGCACGCCGCACCGGCCGGCCGGTGAAGTGGGTCGCCGACCGCACCGAGTCCTTCCTCTCCGACTTCCACGCGCGCGACAATGTCTCGACCGTCGAGCTCGCGCTCGACGGCGAGGGAACCTTCCTGGCCTTGCGCATCCGCACCATCGCCGGGCTCGGCGCCTATCTCGCGTTCAACACGCCCCACTCGCCGACCAACAACCTCGGCGGGCTCGCCGGCGTCTACCGCACGCCCGCGATCCGCGCCGAGGTGCGCGGTGCCTTCACCAACACCCAGCCGACCGCCCCCTATCGCGGCGCCGGCAGGCCCGAGGCGACCTACGCGGTCGAACGGGTGATCGATGTCGCTGCCGATCATCTTGGTGTCGATCCGGTCGAACTGCGTCGGCGCAACCTGATCGGCCCGGATCAGATGCCGTTCCGCACCGGGCTCGTGTTCATCTATGACAGCGGCGACTTCGCCGAAGGGATGCGCAGGGCGATGGAGGCCGCCGACTGGGACGGGTTCGAGGCCCGCCGTGCCGCCTCGCAGGCGCGCGGGATGCTGCGGGGCAGGGGTATCGCGAACGCGATCGAGATCGCCGCCGGACCGCAGCGGATGCCGAACGAGGAGGCAGTGGAGATCCGCTTCGACCCGGGCGGCGACGCGACGCTGCTGGTCGGTACGCACAACCACGGCCAGGGCCATGAGACCGCGTTCCGCCAGATGGCGATGACCATGCTCGGCCTGCCCTTCGAGCGCGTGCGCGTGCTGGCCGGCGACACGGACACGGTGCCGCATGGCCGCGGCACCTTCGGCAGCCGCTCGGCCACCGCGGGCGGGGTGGCGTTGCGCCGGGCGGCCGATGCGATCATCGCCCGCGGCCGGCGGATCGCGGCGCATCTGCTGGAGGCGGCGGAGGGCGATATCGAGTTCGATGCCGGGTCGTTCCGGGTGGCCGGCACCGACCGCGCGCTCAGGATCGAGGAGGTGGCGCGCGCCTCCTACCGGCTCGGCGCGCTGCCGAAGGGCGAGCCGATGGGGCTTGCGGCCCTCGCGGTCACCACCGCCGACGAGGCGACCTTCCCCAACGGCTGCCATGTCTGCGAGGTCGAGGTCGATCCCGAGACGGGCGCGGTGCGGATCGACCGCTACACGGTCTGCGACGATGTCGGCGCGGTGGTGAACCCGCTGCTGCTGAAGGGCCAGATCCATGGCGGCATCGCCCAGGGTGCGGGCCAGGCGCTCGGCGAGACGATCGCCTATGACGAGACCGGGCAGATCGTCACGGCGAGCTTCATGGACTACCCGATGCCGCGTGCCGACGACCTGCCGCCATTCGAGGTGGTCGGCAACCACGTGCCGACGCCGAACAACCCGTTCGGCATCAAGGGCGCGGGCGAGGCCGGGACGGTGGGCGCGCTGCCGGTGGTGATCAATGCGATCGTCGATGCGCTCCGGCCGTTCGGCGTGACGCATCTCGACATGCCGGCGACGCCCGAGCGCGTGTGGCGCGCGATCCGCGCCGCGCGCGAAGGCGCGGTCCGGTAGTTCAAGCGGCGCGGATGTTGGCCGCGCGGATCACCTCGGCCTGGTCCTGGATGTCCTTCTCGAGGAAGGCGCGGAACTCGGCAGGCGACATCGGCATCGGTTCGACCGCCTGGCGTGCCCAGAGGGTGCGCGTCTCCTCGGCGGTGACCACCCGGGTCACGGCCGCGTTCAGCCGCTGCGCCACGGTCTCCGGCGTGCCGGCGGGCGCCATGATGCCGAGCCAGATCGAGGCGGTGTAGCCGGTCACGCCCGCTTCCGAGACGGTCGGCAGCTCGGGCAGGAGCGGGCTGCGCCGCGTACCGCTGGTCGCCAATCCCTTCACCTTGCCGCTGCGGATGTTCTCGATCTGCGTCGTGATGCTGTCGAACATCCAGTCGACCGTGCCGCCGATGATGGCCGTGCGCGCCTCGCCGGAGCCGCGGAAGGGGATGTGCTCCACCTGGATCCCGGCCATGTGGCAGAACTTCGCGCCGGCGATGTGGTACGGCGTGCCGGGGCCGGAGGAGGCGTAGTTCAGCGCCCCGGGGCGCGCCTTCGCCAGCGCGATCAGCTCGCCGACCGAGGCGACCGCGAGGTCCGGCCGCGCGATCAGCGCGTGGTTGGCGATGTTGACCGGAACCACCGGCACGAAGTCGCGCAGCAGCACATAGGGCCGGTTCGGCAGCAGCGTCTCGTTCGCCGTATGGGTGTTCGACATCATCAGCAGCGTGTGGCCATCGGGCTCCGCCCTGGCCACGGCATCGGTGCCGATCACCGCACCGCCGCCGGGGCGGTTCTCGACCACGAAGGGCTGGCCGAGCTCGGGCCCGAGCTTGTCGCCGAGCTGGCGGGCGTAGATGTCGGCCGGCCCGCCCGCGGCGAAGGGGACGATGATGCGCACGGGCCGCGAGGGCCAGGCCTGCGCCCGTGACGGGCATGCGAGCGCCAGGGCCGGGACCGAGGCGAGCAGGGTGCGTCGACGCATGGGGCGTTCCTCCCGATCTCGTTCTTCGACGGCGGACGATAGTGGGACCGGGCCGTCCTGCGAAGGGCCGGCCGGCGCGACTTGCGTCGCGCCGCGCGAGCGATCACCCTGCCGCAGTCTTCGCGGGAGGATCCATGGCGGAACAGGCATTCGTCCGGCACGAACGGCTCGGCGAGGTGCATGTGCTGCGTCTCGCGAACCCGCCGGTGAACACGCTGCGCCACGCGTTGCGCCAGGAGCTCGTGGCCGCGCTCGACGACGCGGCGGCTGCGGGCGCGAAGGCGGTGGTGCTGATCGGCGAGGGGCGCATGTTCTCGGCCGGCGCCGAGATGACCGAGTTCGGCGGGCTGCGGCTCGAGCCGACGCTCACGCAGGTGATCGACGCGCTCGACGCCTTTCCCGGCCTGACGGTCGCGGCGATCCATGGCCACGCGCTCGGCGGCGGGTTGGAGCTGGCGCTCGGCTGCCGCGCGCGCGTCGCGGCGCCCTCGGCGCAGGTCGGCCTGCCGGAGGTGAAGCGCGGCATCCTGCCGGGAGCGGGCGGCACCCAGCGCCTGCCGCGGCTGATCGGCGCCGAGCCTGCGCTCGCGCTGATCGCGACGGGCGATTCGGTGCCCGCGCCGCGCGCGAAGGAGCTCGGCATCATCGACGCGATCATCGAGGGCGATCTGGCTGAGGGGGCGGTCGCCTTCGCGCGCGCGGCGCTGGCGGCGGGGCGCGAGTATGCGCGGGTGCGCGACCGCGTGGCTGCCGGCGAACTCGCCGCCTTCGACGCCGCCGCCGCCGCGGTGGCGAAGCGCGCGCGCGGCATGGAGGCGCCGCCCGCCACCGCCGAGGCGGTGCGTGCGGCGCTGACCGAGCCCTTCGAGCACGGGCTCGCGACCGAACGGCGGCTCTTCGAGCGGCTGGTGAGGAGCGAGCAGAGCCAGGCGCTCCGCCATGCCTTCTTCGCCGAGCGCGAGGCGCAGAAGGTCGCGGGGCTCGCGGGGATCGAGCCGCGTCCGGTCGCCCGCGCGGCGGTGGTCGGCGCCGGCACGATGGGCGGCGGCATCGCGATGTCCTTCGCCGCGGCGGGGATCCCTGTCACGGTCGTCGAAACGACCGCGGAGGCGCTGGCGCGCGGGCTCGCCCGCGTGGAGTCGAACTGGCGCCGCAGCGTCAAGAGCGGACGGATGACGGACGAGGACGTCTCGCGCCTGCTCGGGCTGATCCGCGGCACGACCGATCTTGCCGAGGTGCGCGACGCCGACGTGATCATCGAGGCCGTGTTCGAGGACATGGAGGTGAAGCAGGGCGTCTTCCGTGAGCTCGACCGGCTGGCCAAGCCGGGCGCGGTGCTCGCGACCAACACCTCCTATCTCGATGTCGATGCGATCGCGGGCGCCACATCCCGTCCGGGGGACGTGCTGGGGATGCACTTCTTCAGCCCGGCCAACGTGATGCGGCTGCTCGAGATCGTGCGTGGCAAGGCGACCACCGCCGCCGCTCTGGCGACGGCGGTCGCGGTCGGGCGGCGCATCGCCAAGGTGCCGGTCGTGGTCGGGAACTGCTTCGGCTTCGTCGGCAACCGCATGTCGTTCCAGCGCGGCCGGCAGGGCGAGCTGATGCTGCAGGAGGGCGCGCTGCCCTGGGAGGTCGACAGGGTGATGACCGGCTTCGGCCTCGCGATGGGGCCGTTCGCGGTGGCCGACCTTGCCGGGCTCGACATCGGCGGGATGGTGCGCAAGGCCTTCGGCATCCCGTTCCCGATCGCGGATGCGATGGTGGCGGCGGGCAGGCTCGGCCAGAAGACCGGCAGGGGCTGGTACCGCTATGCCGACGGCAGCCGCACGCCCGAGCCGGACCCGGAGACGGAACGGATGATCCTCGAGATCTCCGCCTCGCTGGGCAGGACGCGGCGGACGATTCCGCCCGAGGAGATCGTCGATCGCATGACGCTCAGCCTGGTGAACGAGGGGGCGAAGATCCTGGAGGAGGGGATCGCCGCGCGCGCCTCCGACATCGACGTGATCTTCGTCAACGGCTATGGCTGGCCGGCTTGGCGCGGCGGGCCGATGTGGCACGCAGACCGGATCGGGCTCGCCAAGGTGCGCGACCGGCTGGCCGAACTCGCCGCCCTCACCGGCGACGACGGGCTCAAGCCCGCCCCGCTGATCGAGCGTCTTGCCGCCTCGGGCGGCAGCTTCGCGAAGCCTGGCTGAGGGAGGAGGGCGAGGATGGATCTGCGCTTCACCGAGGAGGAGCGTGCCTTCCGCAGGATGGTGCGCGACTTCATCGATCGCACCCTGCCGGACGAGACCCGCGAACGGATGGCCTCGGGCCGCACGCCGACCAAGGCGCAGTGGGGCTGGTGGCACGGCAAGCTGCATGAGCAGGGCTGGTCGGTGCCGGACTGGGCGCAGGAGCATGGCGGCCCGGGCTGGACTCCCGTGCAGCGCTACATCTTCCGCGAGGAGCTGCAGCAGGCGCCCGCGCCGCAGCCGCAGCAGTTCGGCACCATGATGGTCGGCCCCGTGATCATCGCCTTCGGCTCGGAGGCGCAGAAGAGCCGCTTCCTGCCCGGCATCCGCAGCGGCAAGGACTGGTGGTGCCAGGGCTTCAGCGAGCCCGGCGCCGGCTCGGATCTGGCCTCGCTCAAGACCTCTGCCAGGCGGGTGGGTGAGCACTACATCGTCAACGGCCAGAAGACCTGGACCACGCTCGCGCACTGGGCCGACTGGATCTTCACGCTCGTGCGCACCGATCCGAACGCGAAGAGGAAGCAGGAGGGGATCGGCTTCCTGCTGATCGACATGAAGAGCCCCGGAATCACCGTGCGACCGATCGTCACGATCGACGGCGAGCACGAGATCAACGAGGTGTTCTTCGACGACGTGAAGGTGCCTGTCGAGAACATGGTGGGCGACGAGACCCGCGGCTGGGACTGCGCGAAGTTCCTGCTCTCGAACGAACGCACCGGCCAGGCGCGCGTGGGGATGTCGAAGGAGCGCATCCGCCGGCTGAAGCGGATCGCCGCCGAGGCGCCCTCGGGAGGCCGGCCGCTGATCGAGGACATCCGCTTCCGCGAGCGCCTCGCCGCGGTGGAGGTGGAGCTGAAGGCGCTCGAGATCACCACCATGCGCGTGGTGGCGGCCGAGCAGAAGGCGCTGGGCGAACGGAAGCCCGATCCCGCCTCGTCGCTCCTGAAGGTGAAGGGCTCGGAGATCCTCCAGTCAATCAGCGCGCTGATGGTCGAGGCGGCCGGCCCCTACGGGCTTGCCGCGCCGATGGCGGCAGCGCCGGAGGGCGCGAACGAGCCCGAGATCGTGCCCGACTGGGCGGCGATGGCGCAGCCGATCTGGATGAACTGGCGCAAGCTCTCGATCTACGGCGGCACCAACGAGATCCAGCGCAACATCATGGCCAAGGCGTTCCTCGGCCTCTGAGGAGAGAGACGTGGATTTCGATCTGAGCGAGGAACAGCGGCTTCTCCGCGAGAGCCTGACGCGCCTGCTCGCCGACCGCTACGGCTTCGAGGCGCGCAAGGGATACGCGCGCGAGCCCGAGGGCTGGAGCCGGGCGATGTGGGCCGCCTATGCCGAGCTCGGCCTGCTCGGCCTGCCCTTCGCCGAGGCCGAGGGCGGCTATGGCGGCGGCGCGGTCGAGACCATGCTGGTCGCGGAGGCGCTGGGCGAGGCGCTGACGCTCGAACCGTGGCTCGCGACCGTGGTGCTGGGCGGCGGGTTCCTGCGCCACGGCGCAAGGGCGGAACGGCGTGCGGCGCTCGTGCCGGCGATCGCGCGGGGCTCGCTCCTGCTCGCCTTCGCCTCGACCGAGGCGCAGTCGCGCTGGGACCTGCACGACGTCGCCACGACCGCGAAGCGCGACGGCGACGGGTGGGTGCTGGAGGGGCGCAAGCTCGTCGTGCTGCACGGCGACGTCGCGGACAGGCTGGTCGTCACCGCGCGCAGCGGCGGCGGCCGGCGCGATCGTGCGGGCATCGGCGTGTTCCTGGTCGATGCGAAGGCGCCCGGCCTCACCCGGCGCGGGCATCGGACCAATGACGGGCGGCGCGCCGCCGAGGTGACGCTCGCCGGCGTGCGCGTGGCCGCCGAGGACGTGCTCGGCGATCCCGCGGACGGGCTGCCGTTGATCGAGCGCGTGGTGGACGAGGCGATCGCCGCGCTCGCCGCCGAGGCGGTCGGCGTGATGGTCGCAGCGCAGAAGCTCACGCTCGACTACCTGAAGATGCGCAAGCAGTTCGGCGTGCCGATCGGCAGTTTCCAGGTCCTCCAGCACAAGGCTGCGGACGTGATGATGGCGATCGAGCAGTCGCGCAGCATGGCGATGTACGCGGCGATGTCGCTCGAGGAGCCCGACCCTCTTGAGCGAGGCCGGGCGATGTCCGCGGTGAAGGCGCAGATCGGCCGGGCGGCAAAGTTCGTCGCCGAGGAGACGGTGCAGATGCATGGCGGCATCGGCATCACCATGGAGTATGCGGTGGCGCACTGCATGGCGCGGCTCGGCGCGATCGAGGCGATGTTCGGCAACGCCGAGTTCCATCTGCGCCGCTTGGCGGAGACCGGCGGGCTGATCCCGGCCTAGTACCCTCACCCTGGCCCTCTTCCGCAGGCGGGCGAGGGAACGCAACGGCGCCCCCGGTCTCCTCTCCCGCGCGCGTGGGAGAAGGTCAAGAGGGTGCTACCGCACCTCAACGGCCGTGTGCGCCACGCAGTCGCCGCGCTCCACGCGCGCGGGGTGTCGCTGGCAGACGACGATGCCGCCATGGCCGAAGCGCACCTCCGCGGGCGGGCGTGCGGGATCGTCGACGAAGTGCACGCGCCCGCAGAGATCGCCGTCCGCAACGACGTCGCCGAGATCCGTCGCCGGTTCGAACACGCCCGGGTGCGGTGCGTAGACGAAGCAGTGGCGCGAGGGCACCTCGAGCATCCGCGTCGGCGGCGCCTCGATGGCGCCCGGCAGGATGCCGAGCGCGCGCAGATGGCGCTCGATCCCCGCCTCGACCATGGCGAGCCCGATGCGGCTGAGCGAACCGCCGCCGCCGAACTCGCCGCCGAGAGCGACCACGCCGCGCCGCATCGCCGCCGCCGGCGAGTAGCGCGGATCAGCGCCATGCCGCCAGACGAGCGAGGTCGGCGCGCCGAAGGCGCGCAGCGCGGCGATTCCCCTCTCGTTCAGGGCCGGATCGGGGCCGTGATGGGTCGATGCGAAGGGGAGATAGGCAAGCGAACTGCCGCCGGAGTGGAAGTCATGGAACAGGTCGGCGCGCGTGAAAAGTTCGCTATCGATATAGAAGGCGATCTGCCGCGTCACCGACCCGTCCGGGTCGCCGGGGAAGCTGCGATTGAGGTTGCCCTCGTCGATCGGGCTGACGCGCGTGCCGGCCATCGCGGCAGGCAGGTTGGCCGCGGGCAGGATGATGATGCGCCCCCTGATGCGCTCGGGTTTCATCTCGCGAACCAGGTTGCACAGGGCGACCTGACCCTCGTACTCGTCGCCGTGGTTGCCGGCCATGAAGAGGGCGGTCGGTCCGGTGCCGTTGCGGATCACCGCGATCGGGATCGCGATCGCACCATAGGCGCTGCGCGTGACGGAATGGGGTAGGTAGAGATAGTCGACCTGCTTCCCGTCCCGGTCGTAGTCGACATTGGTGAAGATCCGCGTCTGCCGGTCCATCCTACCCTCGCCCGTTTCGTTACCGAAGGAAGCATCCGTCGGCGGCGATCGCGCCGCAAGTCCCGCAAACCGTCTTTGCGGCGGCGTGCGACCGTGCTTCACTGGGGCCAACGAACCGGAGGAACAACGTGCGTCTCTTCGCCGCGACACTGGCCACCGAGACCAACACCTTCTCGCCCCTGCCGACCAGCCTCGCGGCCTACCGGGAGGGCGTGTTCCTCCGCCCGGGCGAGCATCCGGACGACACCCCTCTGATGTGCACCGCACCACTGTTCGTGGCACGAAAACGCGCCGCCGCAGAGGGGTTCACCTTGATCGAGGGCTCGTGCTTCGCCGCCTCGCCGGCCGGCACCACCAACCGCGCCGACTACGAGTTCATGCGCGACGAGATCCTCGGCCAGGTGAAGGCGGCGCTGCCGCTCGACGGGGTGCTGCTCGGCCTGCACGGGGCGATGGTGGCGCACGGCTATGACGACGTCGAAGGTGACATCATCGAGCGCGTGCGCGCGATCGTGGGCCCGGACTGCGTGATCGGCGTGGAGCTCGACCCGCATTGCCATCTGACCAGGAAGCGCGTCGCGGCGGCCGACATCATCATCCTCTACAAGGAGTTCCCGCACACCGACGTGGTCGAGCGCGCCGAGGAGGTGCTGACGCTGGTGCTGCGCACGATCCGCAAGGAGATCAGGCCGGTGATGTCGCTCTACGACTGCCGGCAGATCGGCAGCTACCCGACCACCGAGCCGCTGATGCGGGCCTTCGTCGACAAGGTGAGCGCGCTGGAGGGCACGGACGGCATCCTCTCGATCTCGATCGGGCACTGCTTCCCCTATGCCGACGTTCCGGAGCTGACCGGCCGCGTGCTGGTGATCGCCGACGGTGACAAGGCGAAGTCCGACCGGGTCGCGACCGCGATCGGCGAGGAGTTCGTCTCGATGCGCGGCAGGACCGCACCGCCCTACCTGTCCGTCGAGGAGGGGATCACGTTCGCGGTCGAGTTCAACGGCGCACCCGTGGTGATGGCCGATCCGGCCGACAATGCCGGCGGCGGCGCGCCCTCCGACAACACCACCATCCTGCGCGCGATGATCGCGCGCGGCGTGAAGGATGCCGCCCTCGGGCCGATCTGGGACCCGATCGCCGTGCGGCTCTGCATGGATGCGGGGGAGGGGGCGCGCATCCCGCTGCGCTTCGGCGGCAAGATCGGCCCGGCCTCGGGCCCGCCGGTCGATGCGGTGGTGGAGGTGACGAAGCTCGCGCGGGACTGCTGGCAGAGCTTCGGCCCGACCAGGGTCCCGCTCGGCGACACGGCGGCGATCCGCGTCGGCGGCATCGACGTGGTGCTGATCAGCAACCGTACCCAGGCGCTCGGCCTCGAACTGTTCCGCAATGTCGGCATCGAGCCGACCGCCCGCAAGCTCGTTGTGGTGAAGTCCACCAACCATTTCCGCGCCGCCTTCGGCCCGATCGCGGCCAGGGTGATCTATGTGGACAGCGACGGGCCGCTGGCGCGAGACTACCGCAAAATACCCTATACGCGGATCGAGCGGCCGATCTGGCCGCTGGACGAGCGGACCACGCCCGGCCTGATCCTCTAGGCCGGCACGAACAGGCAGGGAGACGGAGCATGAGGACGACACGACGCAGTGTTCTGGGCGCCGGCGTGGCCGGCACGGCGATTCTGGCCGCTCCGGCCGTCTGGCCGGCGCGCGCGCAGCCCTCGGCCAAGGGCACGGTGCGCGCGGTGATGCACGGCGACGTGCCGACCTTCGACCCGATCTGGACCACGGCCAACATGGCCGCCTACCACGGCAACATGGTCTACGACACGCTCTTCGGCATCGATGACCAGGTGCGGCCGCAACCGCAGATGGTCGGCCGGCATGGGCTGTCCGACGACCAGCTCACGTTCACCATGGAGCTGCGCGACGGGCTGAAGTGGTCTGACGGTACGGACGTGACGGCGCGCGACTGTGTGGCCTCGCTCCGCCGCTGGGCCGCGCGGGACGGCGCCGGTCAGCACATGATGGAGCGGGTGGCCGACATCTCCGCACGCGATGCCCGGACGATCGTGATCAAGCTGAAGGAGCCCTACGGCCTGATCACCGACGCGATGGCCAAGACCTCCACCCCCATCTGCTTCATGATGCGCGAGAAGGAAGCGATGACGGACCCGATGCAGAAGATCGAGACGATCGTCGGCTCGGGACCGTTCCTGTTCAATGAGCGCGAGACGAGGCCGGGCAGCCAGTACGTCTACGACCGCAACCCGAACTATCGGCCGCGCAGCGAGCCGCCGTCCTGGATTGCCGGCGGCAAGGTGGTGCATGTCGAGCGCGTGATCTTCCAGAACATGCCCGACGTCCAGACCGCGATCGCCGCCCTGCAGGCCGGCGAGGTCGACTATGTCGAACAGCCGCCGATCGACACCGTTCCGGCGCTGGAGGCTGATCCCGACATCGCGTTGCAGGATCGCAACCCGCTCGGGAATGTCGGGTGGATCCGCCTGAACTTCCTCCATCCGCCGTTCAACAACGTCAAGGCGCGGCAGGCCGTGCTGTGGGCCGTGGACCAGGAGGCCCACCTGAAGGCGACCTTCGTCGATCGCCGCTTCTACCAGCCCTGCGGATCGTTCCTGACCTGCGGCACGCCGTACGAAAGCGATGCCAACACGGAGTGGTTCAAGCGGGGGCCGGACCGCGCGAAGGCACGCCAGCTCCTGCAGGAGAGCGGCTACAAGGGCGAGCCGGTCACGCTGCTGCAGGCGACCAACATCCTCTACATGACGAACGCCGCGCAGATCCTCGCCCAGGAGCTGCGCGCGATCGGCATGAACATCCAGATGGTGCCGATGGACTGGTCGGGCGTGGTGCAGCGCCGTGCGGTGAAGGCGCCGCCCGATCAGGGCGGGTGGAACATCTTCATCACCTCGGCCGACGGGCTCTCCTCGTCGAACCCGATCTGGGCGGCCGCGCACGCGGCGACCGGCGAGCGCGGCTGGTTCGGCTGGCCGTCGGACGAACTGCACGAGCGGCTGCGTGACGAGTGGGTGAAGGCGCCCGACCTGGAGACGCGGCAGAAGGTCACGCACAGGCTGCAGGAGAACGCGTGGAACTTCGTGCCGCATGTCTACTACGGCCAGTGGAGGACACCGGTCGCGCACCGCAAGAATGTCACGGGGTGGATCAACTCTCCGGGCGTGGTGCCGTTCTGGAACGTGAAGAAGGCGTGAGGCGACGCGGTCCCGGGAGGCTGGCGCGCATGCTGTCCCTCTCCCCCTCGCGGGGGAGAGGGAAGCTTCTGCCCTCACGCCTCTGCTCGCGCGCCAGGTGGAGAGGACGGGGGTGCTCCCGTCGCGGCTCCCGCGTCGGCGGCGGTGAAGGCGACAGCATGGCCACATCATGATCGCCTACATCATCCGCCGTCTCCTCGCGACCATCCCGGTGATGCTCCTGGTCGCGGTGATCGTGTTCCTGCTGGTGCATCTCGCACCCGGCGACCCGGCTTCCGTGATCGCGGGCGACAACGCCACCTCCGACCAGATCGCCGCGATCCGCGCCACGCTCGGCCTCGATCGGCCGCTCTGGGAACAGTTCGCGATCTGGATCTGGCGCGTGCTGCAGGGCGATCTCGGACAGTCCCTGTTCTGGAATCGCGGTGTGGCGGAACTGATCCTCCAGCGCGCAGAACCGACCGTCTCGCTTGCCATCACCACGCTCATCTTCGCGGTCTCGATCGCGATCGGGCTCGGCGTGCTGGCGGCGTGGAAGGCCGGCTCGGGGATCGACCGCTCGGTGATGGGGCTGGCGGTGGCCGGTTTCTCGGTACCGGTGTTCGTGGTCGGCTACCTGCTGGTGTACCTCTTCGCGATCGAGCTCCGCTGGCTGCCGGTGCAGGGCTATCGCCCGATCGCGCAAGGGTTCTGGCCCTGGCTCGAGCGCCTCATCCTGCCCTCGGTGGCGCTCGGCCTCGCCTATCTGGCGCTGATCGCGCGCATCACCCGCACCACCATGCTCGAGATCCTGTCGGAGGACTACATCCGCACCGCGCAGGCGAAGGGGGTGGCGACGCGGCCGATGCTGTTCAGGCATGCGCTGAAGAACGCCGCCGTGCCGATCGTCACCGTGGTCGGCATCGGTGTCGCGCTCCTGATCAGCGGCGTGGTGATCACGGAGACCGTGTTCAACATCCCCGGCATCGGCCGGCTGGTGGTCGATGCGATCACGCGTCGCGACTACCCGATCATCCAGGGGGTGATGCTGGTCTTCTCGGCGATCTATGTGCTGGTGAACCTCGCCGTCGACCTCTCCTACACGCTGTTCGATCCGCGCGTGCGCTACTGATGACGACCGCAGCCGCCATCGCCCAGCCGCCGGTTCCCATCCGCGGGGGCCTCGCCCGCTTCGCCCGGCGCAACCCGACCATCGTGATCGGCGGCGCGATGCTGCTGCTGATGGTCTGCATCGCGGTGCTCGCGCCCTGGATCTCGGGCGATCCGTTCACCGTCTCGCCGGCCGACCGGCTGAGACCGCCCTCGTTCAGCGACTTCTTCGCGTCCGGCAAGATCGACCGCTTCGGGACCGACAATCTGGGGCGCGACATCTTCGCGCGTACCGTGCACGGCACGCGCATCTCGCTGATGGTCGGCATATCGGTGGCGCTTCTCGCGACCCTGATCGGCCTGGGCATCGGCCTGGTCGCGGGCTATTTCCGCCTGGTCGATGCGATCGTCATGCGCGTGATGGATGCGCTGATGGCGATCCCCTCGATCCTGCTCGCGATCGCCCTGGTCGCGCTGACCGGCGGCGGCATCGCCATCGTCATCGCCGCGATCACCGTGCCCGATATCCCTCGCGTGGTGCGCCTGGTGCGCTCGGTGGTGCTCACCGTGCGCGAACGACCATACATCGATGCCGCGGTCTCGGTCGGCAGTCCGTCGCGGAAGATCATCCTGCGCCACATCCTGCCCTCCACGATCGGCCCCCTGATCGTGCAGGCGACCTATATCTGCGCCTCGGCGATCCTGGTGGAGGCGGGGCTGTCGTTCCTCGGCGCGGGTGTGCCGCCCGAGATCCCGACCTGGGGCAACATGATCGCGCAGTCGCGGCTGTTCCTCGCCCGCGCGCCCTGGACGATCTTCGCGCCGGGCATCTGCCTCGCCCTCGTCGTGCTGTCGATCAACCTGCTGGGCGACGGATTGCGCGACCGGCTCGATCCCAGACTTGCCCGCCGGATGTAGATGACCGAGACCGCGCCGATCCTGGAGGTCCTGGACCTCCGTACGCATTTCTTCACCCAGGACGGCGTGACGCGCGCGGTGGATGGCGTGTCGTTCTCGCTGGCGCCGGGCGAGACGCTCGGCATCGTCGGCGAGTCCGGCTGCGGCAAGTCGGTCACGGCGCTCTCGATCCTGCGCCTGCTGCCGCCCAAGCTGTCCCGCATCGTCGGCGGCAGGGTGGTCTTCGAGGGCACCGATCTTCTGACGCTCCACGAGCCTGCGATGCGCGAGATTCGCGGCAACCGCATCGCGATGATCTTCCAGGAGCCGATGACCAGCCTGAACCCGGTGCTGACCATCGGCGAGCAGATCGCCGAGGCCGTGCGCATCCACCAGGGCGCCAGCCGGAAGGAGGCGCTTGCCCGCGCCGTCGAGATGCTGAAGCTGGTGCGCATCCCCGATGCGGAACGGCGCGTGGGCGACTACCCGCACCAGTTCTCGGGCGGGATGCGCCAGCGCGTGATGATCGCGATGGCGCTGTCCTGCAACCCGAAGCTTCTGCTGGCCGACGAGCCGACGACCGCGCTCGACGTCACCGTACAGAAGCAGATCCTGCGCCTCATGCTGGAGCTGAAGGAACGCATCGGCTCGGCGGTGATCCTGATCACGCACGATCTCGGGGTGATCGCCGAGACCGCCAAGCGCGTGGTGGTGATGTATGCCGGCCGCGTCGTCGAGCAGGCGGAGGTCACGGCGCTGTTCGACGCGCCGCTGCATCCCTACACGCGCGGGCTGATGGCATCGATCCCGCGGCTCAAGCACAACAGGACAAGGCGCCTTGCCGAGATCCCGGGCATCGTGCCGGACCTGCGCACGCCCATTCCCGGCTGCGCCTTCGCGCCGCGCTGCCCGCTCGCCACCGATCGCTGCCGCGAGGCCGCGCCCTCGCTCGACGACCATGGCGGCGGCCACTTCGCCGCCTGCTGGGAGGCAGGGCGCGCATGACGCCGGTGCTCGAGGTCGATCGCCTGGTGAAGCATTTTCCGATCCTGCGCGGTATCCTGCGTCGGCCGGTGGCGTGGGTGCGCGCGGTGGACGGTGTGTCCTTTGCGATCGCGCCCGGCGAGACGCTCTGTCTCGTGGGCGAGTCCGGCTGCGGCAAGTCCACGGTCGCGCGGCTGGTGCTGCGCCTCGACGAGCCGACCGGCGGGGCGATCCGGCTCGACGGCACGGATGTGACGGGGCTCGACGAACGCGAATTCGCGCCGTTCCGCCGGCGCGTCCAGATGGTGTTCCAGGATCCCTACGCCTCGCTCAATCCGCGACTGAAGGTGGGGCAGATCGTCGGCGAACCGCTCGAGAACTACGAGGGGCTCCGGGGCAAGGCGCTCGAGGAGCGGGTGGCCGGGCTTCTGGCGAAGGTGGGGCTGCGGCCCGAGGGGGTCGGGCGCTACCCGTTCGAGTTCTCGGGCGGACAGCGCCAGCGCATCGGCCTTGCGCGCGCGCTCGCGCTGAACCCGAAGCTGATCGTCGCCGACGAGCCGGTCTCCGCGCTCGATGTCTCGGTGCAGGCACAGGTGCTGAACCTGATGATGGACCTGCAGGAGGAGTTCGGTCTCGCCTACCTCTTCGTCAGCCACGACCTCGCGGTGGTGGAGCATATCGGCCATCGCATCGCGGTGATGTATCTCGGCGAGATCGTCGAGATCGGGCCGAAGCAGGTGGTGCTGGACGAGCCGAAGCATCCCTACACGCGCGCCCTCGTCGCCGCCGCGCCGATCCCGGATCCGCGCGCGAAGCGCGACACGCTGGTGCTGGAGGGCGACGTGCCGAGCCCTCTCAACCCGCCCGCGGGCTGCCGCTTCCACACGCGCTGCCCCTTCGTGATGGACCGCTGCCGGGAGGAGACGCCACGCCTGAGGGAGGTCTCGCCGGGACGGCAGGCGGCCTGCCACCTCCTGGAGGCGTGATGGGCGGCGCGCTCGCCGAACTGGGGCTCGCGCGGGTGATCAACGCCGCCGGCACGCTGACCCGTCTCGGCGGTGCACCGATGGCGTCCGAGGTGGTGGCGGCGATGGCCGAAGCGGCGGGTGCCTCGCTCGACATGGCGGCGCTGCAGGAACGGGCCTCGGCGGAGATCGCTGCCGCCACGGGCGCCGAGGCGGGTCTGGTCACAACTGGGGCCGCCGCGGGACTGACGCTTGCCGCGGCGGCCGTGCTCGCCGGGCTCGACCCCGCGCGCATGGCGCAGCTCCCGCGCATCGAGGACGGGCGCAGCGAGATCCTGGTGCACCGGACGCATCGCAGCGCCTACACGCGCGCGCTCGCGGTCGCCGGTGCGCGCCTGGTCGATTTCGGCCACAACGACCGCGGCACCGGGGCGGGCATCCGCGGCATCGAGGCGTGGGAGATCGAGGCGGCGATCGGGGCGCGCACCGCAGCGATCTTCTTCGCCGCCACGCCGTGGAGTGTCCCTGACCTGCCCCTGGTCGCGCGCGCGGCGCATGCGCACGACCTGCCCGTGATCGTCGATGCGGCAGCGCAACTCCCCCCGGCCGCCAATCTGCGCCGGTTCATCGCGGCCGGGGCCGATCTCGTCGTCTTCTCCGGCGGCAAGGCGATCGGCGGGCCGCAATCCTCCGGCATCCTCGCCGGCCGGCGCACGCTGATCGCCTCGGCGCTGATGCAGATGCTCGACATGGACGTGCCGGTGGCGAGCTGGCGGGCGCCGCTCGGCGTGCAGGTCGCAGGCGTGCCGCATCACGGGCTCGGCCGCGGCTTCAAGGCGGGCAAGGAGGAGATCGTCGGGCTTCTGGTGGCGCTGCGCCGCTTCCTCGCGCGCGACGAGGCGGCGGAGCAGGCGGCGCAGACCGCGCGACTGCGCGCGATCGCCGATGCGCTGCCGGTGCGGAGCACGCTGCTCGATGCGGCGACGACCGGGCGCGCGCCGCAGCTCGCGCTGCGTGTTGAGGATGCACCGGGGCTCGCCGCGCGGCTGCGCGCAGGCGATCCGCCGGTGCATCTCGGCGAGCGGCATGCGGGCGAGGGGGTGCTGCTCGTGGATCCTCAGGCGTTGCGTCCCGAGGACGACGCGGCGCTGATCGCCGCGGTCCGCGCTGCTCTTGCTTAGCCCGCGCGCGGCTTGAGCCCGCACCAGTCGGCGATGAAGGCGGCGATCGTCAGCGTGCAGCGGCGCAGATCCTCGATCGAGGTGCGCTCGTCGAAGGCATGCGCGCCCTCGCCCTTCGGGCCGTAGCAGAGCGCGGGGATGCCGAAATAGAGCCCGTAGAAGCGCGTGTCGTTCACCGCGGTCGAGCGGCGCTCGGGCATCGCCCCGCCATGCACCTGCGCATGCGCGGCCGCGAGCACGGCCTCGGCCTCGCTGCCCGGCTCCAGCACGTAGCCGTCGGCCTGGAACCCGTGCCAGACGATCTCGGGCGGGTTGTTGGCGAGGAACGCATCGCCGCGAGCGGCCTCCCGCACCGCCCGCTCGACGCCCGCCATCGCCTCGGCGACCTCGGTGCCCGGCAGCAGGCCGATGCGGCAATCCACCTCGCACCAGGCCGGGGTGGACGAGGCCCAGTCGCCGCCGCGGATGATGCCCGGGTTGAACTTGATCGGGTCCGGCACGGATGCGTACCAGGGATGCGCCTTCGCCGCGGCGTTCAGCGCGCGCGTGTGCGCATGGAGCGCGTCCACCAGACGCATCGCCGACAAGATCGCGTTCGAGCCGTCCTGCGCCACCGCGACATGCACCGGCACGCCGCGCACCTTGAGCCGGAACCAGAGCGTGCCCGTATGCGCGCGCGTGATCGCGTGCCCGGTCGGCTCGGGGATCAGCGCCGCGTCCGCACGGTAGCCGCGCAGGAGCGTCGCGAGCGCGCCGTTGCCGGTGCTCTCCTCCTCCGTGACGGTCTGGAGATAGACGTCCGCTGCTGGTGCGAATCCGGCCGCTCGGATCGCGTCCATCGCGAACACCATGCAGGAAACACCCGCCTTCATGTCGTGGGCGCCGCGGCCATACATCCAGCCGTCGCGGATCACCGCGGCGTAGGGCGGATGGGTCCACATCTCGGACGGACCTTCCGGCACGACGTCGATATGGCCCTGCAGGATCAGGCTGCGCCCGGTCGGCGCCTCGGCGCGATGCGCAGCCACCACCTGCACCGAGCCCGCGGGGTCCACGTCAACCATCGGGCTCGCCTTCGGGTGCGCAGCGAGCGGAACCTCGGCGAGGGTGAAGCGATCCACCGCATAGCCGCGCGCGGCGAAGGCGCGGGCAAGCCAGTCCTGCAGGGGGGCTTCCGCTCCGCGCAGACTGGGGAAGCGGACGATGTCGGCGAGGAACGCGACCTCGCGGTCGAAGTTGGCGTCCACCGCCGCAGCGAGGCGGGCGAGGATGGTGGCGTCGGGCATGCGCGCACGCTCGCCCGCACGGCGCGGCCGGTCAAGCCGTCGCGAGCAGCAGGACGCCGACCACGATCAGGGCGAGCCCGCCGATCTGCTGCAGGCCAGCCGGCTCGCCATAGACGAACCATCCCACCATGGCGACGATCACGTATTGCGTCGCTGCGGCGGGAAAGGCGACCGAGACCGGGATGCCGCGCAGCGCGACGATGTAGAGCATCGCCGCCAGTCCGTAGAAGCCGAGGCCGAGGATCGTCGTCGGGCGCATGAGCTGGGCGAACACGTCGCCCGGGCCCATCGCGCCCGCCTTCAGCAGGAGCTGCCCGACCACGCCGGCGACCAGCGCCGCGCCGAGCGACGCCCAGTGCAGCGTCACCGCGCGTGGTCCGGCACGGTCGCGCGCACGACCGCGCGCACGATCCCCTGCGGCTTGCGGTTGCCGGTCTGGAACGTCCGGCCGAGATACTCGCCGACGATGCCGAGGATCACGAACTGTGCGGCCGAGAGCAGCAGCACCACGACCATGGTGCTGGCCCATCCCTCGGGCGGCTGGCCGAACAGGGCGTGGGCGATCACGTAGAGCGCGCCGATGCCGCCGATGGCACCCATCGCGAGGCCGAGGAACACGGCGAGCCGCAGGGGCAGCAGCGAGAAGTTGAAGGCGAGATTGAGCCAGAGCCGCACCAGGCGGCGCAGGGTATAGTTCGACCGCCCCTGGGCGCGCGGCAGGTGGCGCACCTCGAGCGTGCCGATCCGCTGCGTCACCTGCATGATCAGCCCGTCCACATAGGGGAACGGGCCCTCGTAGCGGGTCACCCCGTCGATCACCAGCCGGCTCATGCAGCGGAACGAGGACAGGTAGAGTCCCTTCGGCTTGTCGATCAGCAGGTCGGCGACGCGGTTGGCGAAGCGGCTGCCGAGATTGCGCCAGGCGGCGTGCTGCTTCTCGGCGTAGGAGGTGTAGACCACGTCGTAGCCGCCGTCGCGGCAGTGCAGGAACAGCCTGACCACCTCCTCGGGCGGGTTCTGCAGGTCGTCGTCCATGGTGATCGCGTACTCGCCGCGCGCGTGCCTGAGCCCGGTCATCACCGCGTTGTGCTCGCCGTAATTGCGCGCGTGCTCGACATAGGTCACCGGCACGGCAGCGGTGGCCGCGAGCCGTCGGCAGACCGCGTCGCTGTCGTCCGGACTGCCGTCGTTCACCAGCACGATCTCGATCCCGCCCGGGATGTCGAGCCCGGCGAGCGCGGCGACCAGCTCGCCGATCGTGGCCGCGCCGTTGTAGACGGGAATGACGATGGACAGGGCCGGCGTGGTCTCGTGGGGCAGCGGCCCCGAGGACGTGATCTGCAGCATGCTCTGGCGGTCCCGGTGGTCTCCTCACGGACGACGGGCGATCGCGAGCAGCGACCCGCCGGCAGGAAAGCGCACGCCCAGCCGGGCGAGCGCCGCTTCTGTCTCCGTAACGGCGCGGAAGATCGCATCGATCGGTGGCGAAAAGGGGGCGACGTCCGATGCCTCGGCGCCGCGGAAGCGCCCCAGCACCTTCCGCTGCACCACCATCAGCGGCAGCAGCAGGCTGTTCCAGTAGCCGAGCGCGATCGGCCGGAACCCCGCGCCCTCGAGCAGCCCGCGCAGCCCCGCGCGGTCGTAGCGCCGTGCGTTGTGCACGCGCCGGTCATGGGCGGAGAGCAGCCAGCGATGCGCGGGCAGGTTGAGCACCAGGACGCCGCCGGGCGCCAGCACGCGGCGCAGCTCCGCCAGTGCGGCCGCCTCCTCCACCAGCCGGTGGCAGAGCACGTCGCAGGAAACCGCCGCGCCGAAGCGTCCGTCCCCGAAGGGCAGGGCGTCGATCGAGCCGACCGCCACCGCCGCGCCCGGCACCTTCCGCCTCGCCCGGCGTGCCGCTTCGGCGGCGACATCCACGCCGACCAGCTGCCGCGTCGGGAAGGCGTCCGCGAGCCGGCGCAGCAGCCCGCCCGTGCCGCAGCCGGCGTCCAGCAGCGGCAGGCCGGGATCGCCCGGGTTCCGGCGCAGCGCCGCGAGCACGCGGTGATGGAGCGCGCGATACCACCACATCGCGTCCTCCACCCTGTCCATCCGCTCGTACTCGTCGGGTTCCATCCGGCTGCCCCGCCTTCCCCCCTGGCCGAAGCGGCGTTGTCGCGCTACCCGCTCGGGACTGGCAAGGGAGCGAGGAGCATGGGCGAGGACCTGCAGGCCTGGGTCGGGCGGAGCGAGGCGGCGGAGGACTGCATCGACAGGCTCCGGCTCGCGGGCTTCGCGGCCACGCTGGACCGGCCGCTCGAGGAGGTCGCGCCGGGCGGGCGGCTGCCGCCGCTCTGGCACTGGATGTACTTCCAGCACTGGGTGCCCCGCTCGGGGCTCGGCGAGGACGGACACCCCAGGCGCGGCGGGTTCCTGCCGCCGGTGCACCACCTGCCGCGCCGGATGTGGGCGGGCGGGCGCGTGACGTTCCACGACGACCTCCTCGCCGGCGAGCGGATCGGGCGCGTCAGCACCATCACCGCGATCCGCGAGACGTCCGGTTCGACCGGGCCGCTCGTGTTCGTCACCGTGCGCCACGTCGTCTCCGGACCGCGCGGCGTGGCGATCGAGGAGGAGCAGGACATCGTCTATCGCGGCCTTGCGGGGGCGGCCGTGAAGCCGGGAACACCCGCCCCGCCGCTGCCCGATGGCGCCTTCACGGAGACCGTCATCCCCGACCCGGTGATGCTGTTCCGCTACTCGGCACTCACCGGCAACGGGCACCGCATCCACTACGACCGGCGCTACGTCACCGAGGTCGAGGGCTATCCCGGGCTGATCGTGCACGGACCATTGCAGGCGACGCTGATGGCCGGGCTGCTGCTGCGCGCCCGGCCGGGGCGGCGCCTGGCACGGATCGCCTATCGTGGCGTCCGGCCGCTGTTCGACCTCGCGCCGTTCACCGTCGCCGGTGCCGAAGCGGGCGGGACGGCCCAGCTCTGGGTGCACGACGCCGAGGGGTGCGTCACGATGCAGGCGGAGGCGAGCCTCGCCGCTTGACCCCGAAGCAGCGCGCCCGTTGAATGGCTGGCAGTGGCCGCAGGCCGCCGGTCAAGCCGCGTTCAGGGAGGAAATGATGAGGCTCGGACTGAAGACGACCGCACTTGCCGTCGTGCTGCTGACGGCGCCGCTGACAGGGGCCGATGCGCAGACGATGCGCTTCATGACCGGCCCGCAGGGCGGCGTCTGGGTGCCGCTGGGCGGTGCGCTCAAGAACATGTGGGAACAGGCGATTCCGGGCATCTCCGTCACCGCGATGCCGGGCGCGGGGGTCGCCAACATCCGTGGCGTGGACGAGGGGCGCGCGCAGATCGGCTTCGGCAACTCGATCACCACCGTGGACGGGCTGAACGGCGCGCCGCCCTTCCCGCGCAAGGTCACCAAGGTCTGCAATCTGGCGACGCTCTACCCGCAGTACTTCCAGATGATCGCGCTGGCGACTGCCGGCGTGAACCGCGTGGAGGATCTGCGCGGCAAGCAGGTGGTGATCCAGCCGCGCGGCAACACCGCCGAGGTGGTGACGGCGCAGATCCTGCAGGTCGCGGGGCTGACCTACAACGACATCCGTCCCAACTTCCAGGCCTCCTACACCGACGCGGTCGGGCTTCTGCGCGACGGCAATGCGGATGCCTTCACGCTCGGCACCGCGATCCCGGCGAGTTCGGTGATGGACCTCGCCTCGGCGCGCGACATCAAGGTGGTCGACCTCGCCCCCTACATCGAGGGGCTGCGCAAGCTCAATCCCGGTTTCGTCGGTGTGCCGATCCCGGCCGGGACCTATCCGAAGCAGACCCAGACCGTGACGGTGCCGGGCTATTTCACCCATGTCGTGGTGTCGTGCGACCTGCCGGAGGCGATGGTGCATGACATGGTGAAGACGATGGCGTCCAATGTCGATGCGATGGCGGCAGTGTTCGGCGGCATCCGCGGCCTGACACCGAAGCAGATGGCGATGGACATCGGCGTGCCGCTGCACCCGGGCGCGGAGCGCTTCTACAAGCAGGCCGGCGCGCTCTGACCCGGAGGCGTGCCGCGTGGCCACGACATATGCCCGGGGCGTCGGCCTGCTCACGGCCGTCGTCGCGGTCGCGATGTCGCTCTATCACATGTGGACCACCGCCTTCGGCCCTCCGGAGGCGGTGTTCTTCCGCGGCACGCATCTGATCTTCGCCTTCGCGCTGGTCTTCCTGACCCAGCCGCTCAGGCAGCGCAGGACGCCGGGGATCGAGGACTGGATCCTGCTCCTGCTGGCCATCGGCAGCGTCGGCTGGCTGTTCTTCGACTACCAGCGCATCGTCTTCCGCATCATCTACATCGACGCGCCCGAGCCGGCCGACTGGTTCTGGGGCTGGACCTGCGTGCTCCTGGTCATGGAGGCGACGCGGCGGGTGATCGGCTGGGCCCTGCCGGCGACCGCGCTGGTCTTCCTGGTGCTGGCGCTGACGGTGCTGGATGTCGAGCTGCCGGTGCTGCTCGACCAGCTCTATCTGACGACCGAAGGCATCTTCGGCTCCACGCTCGGCGTCTCGGCCGGTTTCGTGGTGGTGTTCGTGCTGTTCGGCGCCTTCATGGAACGCTCGGGCGTCGGCCGTCTGTTCATGGACTTCGCGCTGGCGCTGACCGGGCGGTCGGTCGGCGGGCCCGGCAAGGTCGCGGTGATCTCGTCCTCGCTGTTCGGCTCGGTCTCCGGCTCGGCGGTGGCGAACGTCATGGTGACGGGCCAGGTCACCATCCCGCTGATGAAGCGCACAGGCTTCCGGCCGCAATTCGCCGCCGCGGTGGAGGCCGTAGCCTCCACGGGCGGGCAGATCATGCCGCCGATCATGGGCGCTGCGGCCTTCGTGATGGCCGAGTTCCTGCAGGTCCAGTATCTCGAGGTCATCACCTGGGCGCTCCTGCCGGCGCTGCTGTTCTACGTCGCGGCATTCGGCGCGGTGCATTTCGAGGCGAAGCGCACGGGGCTGCGCGGCCTCTCGGGCGAGGATGTGCCGAAGCTCAGCCGGGTGCTCGGCGCGAGCGGGCATCTCTTCATCCCCATCTTCATCATCCTCGCCGGTCTGTTCCTCGGCTACTCCGCGCCGCTCTCGGCGCTCGCGGGCACGCTCGCCTGCTTCCCGGTCGCCGCGCTCAGCGCCAACTCGCGCGAGACGGTGACGCTGCACAACGTCTGGGCGGCGTTGGTCGAGGGGGCGAGGGGAGCGCTCGGTGTCGCGATGGCCTGTGCCTGCGCAGGGATCGTGATCGGCGTGATCACGATCTCCGGCCTCGGCATCATCTTCACCCAGTTCGTGCTGGCGGCGGCGCAGAACAGCCTGATCCTCGCGCTGGTGCTGACGATGGTGGCGGGGATCATCCTCGGCATGGGGATGCCGACCACGCCGGCCTACATCGTCATGGTGGCCCTGCTGGTGCCGGCGGTGATCAAGCTCGGTGTGGTGGAGCCGGCCGCGCATCTCTTCGCCTTCTACTTCGCGATCCTCTCCGCGATCACACCGCCAGTGGCACTCGCCGTCTTCGCCGCGGCGGGGCTTGCCAAGTCCGACCTGTGGCAGTCGGGCTTGGCGGCAGTGAAGATGGGCGCGGCGGGGTTCATCGTGCCGTTCATGTTCGTCTACTCGCCGTCGCTGCTGCTGATCGGCGACTGGATCGATATCCTGCACGCGTCGTTGACCGCGACCGCCGGCTGCCTGCTGCTGGCGGCAGGGCTGCACGGCTATCTGATCGCGCGGGCGACCTGGCTCGAGCGCGCGCTGTCGATCGCCGCTGCGTTGACCCTGATCAAGCCGGGCTGGCTGACCGACATGATCGGCATCGGTCTTGCGGCTCTGGTGGTGGCGATGCAGTTCGCGACACGCCGGCGCAAGGCGGCAGCCGCCGCGCCGTCGCGATTGCCGCTTCCGTAGCGAGGGGCGCCGGAGGGCGGCGCCCCGCTTGGTGTCTCAGGCGGCGGGTTCGTCGATCGCCCAGGCGAGGCCGAAGGGGTCGCGCAGCACGCCCCAGCGGTCGCCCCAGAACTGGCGCTCGAAGGGCACCGTCACCGTGCAGCCGGCGGCGACGGCGCGTGACCACCAGGCATCGCCGTCGGCGACGACGAGCTGGAGGTGGAAGCCCTGCGGCTCGACCGCGGGCGCCTCCGCGCAGCCGCCGTGGTCGGTCATCATCAGGCAGCCGCCGTTGACCTCAATCTGCACGTGCAGGAAGCGGCCGGGATTCTGCTGATCCGGGAAGCGGCCGAGATCGCGCGCACCGAAGGCGCGGGCGTAGAACGCGGCCGCCTCGCCGGCGCGGCCATTCATGGCGAGATAGGGAATGACGCCGTTCATCACGCCGGCATCGGGGCGGGCGGCGGCCTGGATGGTATCCTCGGGCATCGTGGGTGTCCTTTGTCGTGGAAGAATCGGATCGCGGCGCGCGTCACGCCGCAAGCGCGCGGCGGCGAGCGCGGTCAGTGCCGCCGCTCCTGCCGCAATGATGCGGCGGCGCATCGTACGGGACGCTCTGCCTCGTGCGCGCGCCGCGCTCCGGCTCGTCTTGCCATCCTCGTCCCTTTCGCGCCCGTTCCGCCGTGGCATGATGGTGCTGGACGCAACCATCAGCCTTGACAGAAGGCTTGATATCAACATATCTGGGCCATGTCAAACCCCGCAGACGTGCCGCGCGAGACGGCGCTGCATGTGCGTGATCAGTGTCTGTGCCTGCACGCGCAGCGGGCGGCACGGACGCTCGCGCGGCGCTTCGACGAGGCGTTCCGCCCGCTCGGCCTGACGAACGGGCAATTCTCGCTGATGATGGCGCTGAGTGGGCCGGAACCGCCGCCGATGGGGCGCATCGCCAGATTCCTGGCGATGGACCGCACGACCCTGACGGCGGCGCTGAAGCCTCTCGAGCGGCGCGGCCTCGTCGAGGTGCGGCCGCATCCGACGGACCGGCGCAGCCGCGTGCTGCTGCTGACGCGCGCGGGGCGGGCGCTGCTCGCACGCGCGGTGCCGATCTGGTGCGAGACGCATCGCGAGGTCGAGAGCGTGCTCGCGCAGGGCGAGGCCGACAGGCTGCGTGCCGCGCTCCAACTGCTGTCCTAGAAGCCCGTTCAGACCGTTCGGAGCCTTCGGTCCAAGGTCTGCCGACCTTCCGCGTGCTCTGCGCGTGACGGGCCCGTCGGCGCCTCGTCCGGCATCCGCGATCCGAGCGTCGGTGCCAGGTGACGGATGTGCGGTCTGGCGGACGTGCTGCGCGCAGTCTGCCTCGATGCGGGGACGCGCGGGCGGTCGCAGGGCGCATGACGGCCGTCCGCCTCGCCTCCCGCGAATGAGCCGGGGGCATGATCCCGGCCCGGACAGTCGCCCGCAGGGCGGCCTTCGCCCCTCGCGCGCGCGGCGGCGTGAGCCGCGCCGGTCCGGGGTATGAAGGGCGGGGGCGCGCTGCTATGGTCCGCGCCCTTTCCCGACCCAGACGCACGAGCGACCGATGCTGATTTCCCCCGCCTACGCGCAGGCAGGCGATCCCACCGGCGGGCTGATGAGCCTGGCGCCGCTGGTCCTGATCTTCGTCGTCTTCTACTTCATCCTGATCCGGCCGCAGCAGCGCAAGGCCAGGGAGCATCGCGAGATGCTGGCCCAGCTCAAGCGCGGCGACCGCGTGGTGACCGGCGGGGGCGTGCTCGCGACCGTCATCCGCGTGACCCCGGAGAGCGACGAGGTGGTGGTCGAGATCTCGAAGAACCCGCAGGTTCGGGTGACGGTGGCGAAGAACACGATCGCCTCGGTGCTGCGCGAGGAGACGGAGGCGAAGCCGGCCGAGGAGACGGCGGAGGCGAAGTCCGACCGGAAGCCCCGGAAGAAGGAACGCGCCGAGGCCGAACCCGCCGCGGAGGCACAGCCCGCGGCCGAGACTCCGGCCGAGCCGCCGCCCGCCAACGACCAGCCGCCGCCCCGCCAAGGCTAGCGTGATGGCCCTGCCCGCGCTGCAGGGCTACGGCCCGGACGGATTCCGGATCGCGGGAGAAATCGTCGCGGGCTCGGTGATCCTGCTGCCCGACCGGGTCCTGCCCTGGACGGCGTCCTGCCTCGCCGAGGCAACCCCGGAGAGCCTCGCCCCGGTGATCGAGGCCAGCGCGGCGCTCGACCTGCTGGTGCTCGGCACCGGACGGCGCTTCGCGCTCGTCCCGCCGGGGCTGGCCAAGGCGCTGCGCGCGGTCGGCATCGCGGTCGAGGCGATGGACACCACGGCGGCCTGCCGCACCTTTCCCACCCTTGCCGCCGAGGGCAGGCGCGTCGCCGCGGCGCTGATCGCGCTGTAGCTCATACCAGTACCAGCCCGCCGAAGGTTCGGCCCTCGGCGGGCCTGCACTGGCGTCGCCTGGCGCGCCGCGGCCGCCCCGCCAGCCCCGCGCGCGATACCCTCCGCACGAAGGTCAAGCCCGTGGGCTCCGGGTAGTCCGGGTAGTCAGTGCGTGTGTCGGCCGTGCGCTCCCGGCCCCCGGGCGCCGGCCGCCAGCACCGGCAGCTCGACCTCGACCGAGCCCGCCTTCTCGAAGCGGAGCGTGAGGCGGATGGTCTCGCCGCGCTTCAGGTCGCGCCTGAGCCCGATCAGCATGATGTGCAGCCCGCCCGGCGCCAGCACCACGGGCTCGCCCGGAGGGATCTCGATCGCGGTCACGGGGCGCATGCGCATCACGCCGCCCTCGTGCAGATGCGCGTGCAGCTCGACCGTTTCGGCCGCGTCGCTGGCCGCCGCGATCAGGCGGTCGGTCGTGTCGGTCGGATTGACCAGCGTCATGTAGGCTGCGCCGGTTCGGCCGGCGAGCGCGGCACGTGCCCAGGGCTCGACCACCTCGATGCGGTGGTCGTGGTGCGCGGCCGCTGGGGCGGCGGCAGCGGCGAGCGCAAGCGCGAATGCCGCACGACGGGTGATCATGGTCCCTCTCCGTACAGCGAAGGGGCGGCCCGCGGCCGCCCCGGTGGCTCAGGCCTTGGCGAGCAGGCTCTCGACGTACTCCCAGTTCACCAGCTTCTCGAGGAAGTTGGTCAGGTAGTCCGGGCGACGGTTGCGGAAGTCGAGGTAGTAGCTGTGCTCCCACACGTCGCAGCCGAGGATCGCCGTGCCCGTGCCCTCGGCCAGGGGGTTCGAGCCGTTCGGCGTCTTCGTGCAGGCGAGCTTGCCGTCCTTGCCGACCACGAGCCAGGCCCAGCCCGAGCCGAACTGCGTTGCGCCTGCCTGCTTGAACGCGTCCTTGAATGCATCGACCGAGCCGAAATCCGAGACGATCTTCGCCTCGAGCTTCCCGGGCAGCTTGCCGCCGCCGTTCGGCTTCATGCAGGGCCAGAACAGGGTATGGTTCCAGTGCTGGCCTGCGTTGTTGAAAACGCCCGCCATCTCGGCCTTGCCGTAGGACAGCTTGACGATCTCCTCGAGCGACTTGCCCTGGAGGGTCGCGTCCTTCTCGACGAAGCCGTTCAGCGCCGTGACATAGGCCTGGTGGTGCTTGCCGTGATGCAGCTCGAGCGTCTCCTGGCACATGCCCGAGGCGGCGAGAGCGTCGTGCGCATAGGGCAGCGACGGCAGGGTGAAGGCCATGGCGTCTGTCTCCGGTTCCGTGGGGAGGGGTGTGCCCCCGCGTGTGAAGGCAGAGGGCAGGTAAGGCCCCTTGTGGGGGATCGTCAACCGGGCCGCGCCGTGCCACCTGGGGCGTGATGTCGCCCCCGCTCTCTCCCTGTGGCGCGATCGTGCGCCGTGACGACCCGGACCGGTTCCTCTGCGCTCTGTTCGCGCCCGAAGCCGCGCGCGAGGCGCTGTTCACGCTCTACGCATTCAATGCGGCCCTCGCGAGCGTGCGCGACGCGGTGACCGAGCCGGCGCTCGGGCTGATCCGGCTGCAGTGGTGGCGCGAGACGGTGGAGGAGGCGTCGCACGGACGCTTCCGCCGCCACGAGGTCGCCGAGCCCCTCGGCCGGCTGATCGTGCAGAAGGAGCTTGATCCGGCGCTGCTCGATGCGGTGATCACGGCACGCGAGGCGGAGTTCGCCGAGGAGGGCATCCCCGACCCGCCAGCGCTCGAGGCCTATGCGGCAGGGACTGCCGGTGGACTGATGCGCCTCGCGCTCGCGGTGCTGGGCGCGGAGACGCCGGCCGCGGTGGCGGCGGCTCGGTATGCGGGAACGGTCTACGGGCTGGCCGGCATCCTGCGGGCGGCCCCCGTGGCGGCAGCGCGCGGACGGACGCTGCTGCCGCGCGTGCTCTTGCGCCGGGAGGGGGTGCGGGTGGCGGATCTCGCGCGCCGTCCGGTCGGGGAGGGGGCACGGCGGGTTGTGCGCGCGATCGTCGAGCTCGCCGACAGCCATGCGGCCACGCTGCGCGGGCTGCTGCCCGAGGTGCCGCGGGCGGCTGTGCCGGCGCTGCTGCCGGCGGCGCTGGGCGTGCGGACGCTCGGGCGACTGCGCGGGGCAGGGTTCGATCCGGGGGATGCGCGCGTGGCAGGGCCGCGACTGGGGGCGCAATGGGCGGTTGCGCGCATGGCGTGGACGGGGCGGGTGTGAGGGCGCGGCATGAGGCCGGGATACCCCACCTCGCAGCGCGCCGGTTTTGCAGGAGGCCGTCTGTGAGGGGCTGCGCCCCATGGCGGCATTCTCGCGCTCGGGATCGTTGACCTGCCTGGCTTCTTCGGACCACGGGCAGCACGCGACTGTCACTCCTGCTGCCGGCTTCGGATGTCGCCAGCAGGACGGCAGGGGCAGGTCGGTCCTTCCCGTCTCATCGACCACGTCGCCAATGATCGTCCTGCGATGGGTGCGCGCCCTCCGCGCCACCAGCCCCGCCGGTCCCGTCCGTCGTCGGCCACACCCTTCCCGCGGATACCCTCCGCTTGCGGAGGACTCCATCAACCAGGAGGGGGCGCGAGAACTCCCGCTTCCCGCCAGTCCCTAGGCCGCGCGCTTCCGCTCGGCCGCAGCCAGCGCCGCGAGGTGGCGCGCGATCGCCTCCATGCCGGAGACGCCGGCGGCCGCCTCGGCATCGGGGTTGTAGTTGGTGTTGGTGTTGACGTCGTAGGTCCAGGCGCGGCCGTCGCGATCGGTGATGAACTCTATCCCGGCGATGCCGATGTCGTTGGCTGCCAGGAACGCCTCCCAGCGCGGGATCAGGGGATGGCTGAACCCGTCGATGACGCGGAACTTCGGCCCCTTCGCCTCGGCCGGGCAGACCTTGCCCACGGCGCACTGGTCGGCCGGGCAGAGCTCGAACCCGTCGGAGGTGTCGACGCGCACCGCATAGAGGAACCTTCCGCCGACGAACTCGACACGCGTGATGAAGGGCTCGGGCGCGGCGATGTAGCGCTGCACCAGGGTGATGCCGTCGAGCGGCTCCTCGAACGCCTCCGAGCCGAGATGCTCGTCCAGCGCCGCGGCCGAGAGGAACAGCCGCACGCCCAGCCCCTTGCCGCCGCGGTTGTGCTTGAGGATCAGCGGGAAGCCCAGCCGCTGGGCGGCCTCGCCGATATGCTCGCGCCCGACCACGGCGATGGTCTCGGGCGTGTCGATGCCGAAAGCCGCGAGCGCCTCGTACTGCGCGACCTTGCTGATCTCGAGCGCGAGCGCGCGCGGCCCGTTGACCACGGTGCGGCCGTGCCGGCGCAGCCAGGCGAGGATCGCGCCGGTGTGCTCGGCCGCAAAACGGTGGCCGCGTGTGTGCGACGACGCGCTCATGCGGTTGTAGTAGACGCCCTCAGGGGGCGGCACCCGCAGATCGAGCGTGCCGCGATCGACAAACCACTCGCGGAACGGCGTGCCGATGCGCCCGAAGGCGGCGCGCAGCGGCGCCAGCCAGGCGTCGTTCTCGTGGATCACGTGGATGGTGGTCATCGACCTGGACTCTCCATCAGCGTGGGTCGGTGGTGCAGGTAGAGACTGCGTCCGGTTCGGACGCCGCGACCGGTCCGGTCTGCGCCATCCCCGCCGGCCTGAGGGTCGGGAGGCGACAGGGCGGCGGGCCTGCCCGCTGCGGCAACGGCGAGCCATACCCGATAGGGAGAGGGCGGGGCCGGCGAAGGCGGGGAGCTTCGGGGATTCATGGAAAGAATTTCCTTCATCTGGGATTGATTGAGTCAAGTAGAGTGTTATTTTCTGCATTTAGGCTCATATCAGGAAGGAAGCCCTCCATGCCACGATCCGCGGAGTTGGATGAGGTCGATCGTTCCATCCTCCGTCTATTGCAGCGCGACGCTTCGCTCTCGCTCGCTGCGATCGCCGAACAGGTGGGACTGACGCAGACGCCGTGCTGGAAGCGCATCCGCCGCATGGAGCAGGCGGGAATCCTGATCGGCCGCATCGCGCTGGTGGACCCGGCGAAGGTCGGGCTGCCGTTGACCGCCTTCGTCGCGATCGAGACGGGGGACCATTCCGGACCATGGCTGGAACGGTTCGCCAGCGTGCTCGCCGCCATGCCGGAGGTGATGGACGCCTGGCGCATGGCCGGCGATATCGACTACCTGCTGCGTGTGGTCGTGCCGAACATGACGGCCTATGACGCGTTCTACCGCCGCCTGATCGCGGCGATCCCGCTGAAGAACGTCTCCAGCCGCTTCGCGATGGAGCACATCAAGGCAGAGACGGTGCTGCCCCTTCCGGCGTGAGGGCGGGGGCGACCGGAACGGCCGCCGCCGCTCCGCTCACAGGCGATCGAGGCTGAGCAGGCGCTTCTCGCCGAGCCAGGCCTTGGCGAACGCCGCCTCTTCCGCGGTCGCGTCCTGCCCGGCCGCGCGTTTGGCCTGCACGAGGCCCCAGAGCGCCCAGCCGTTGCGCGGCATCTGCTCCAGCGCCGCCTCGAACGCGGCGACCGCCTCGCCGGCACGGCCGGCCTTGAGCAGCACCGCGCCGAGTGTCTGGCGCACCGGGTAGTACCAGTAGGGCGGCTCCATGTAGCCGGTGCCGGCCTCCGCCTCGATGGCGGCGTGCAGCAGCCGCTCCGCCTCTGCCCAGTCCTGCCGGGATGCGGCGATGCGCGCGCGCACGACGTCGCGCGCAATGCCGAGCACCAGGCGCGCGGGCAGGAATTGCGCCTCGAGCCCGGCGAGGTCCGCACCCTCGATGATCGCGCCGATCGCCTCGGCCTCCGTCTGCGCCGCAGCGAGGTTGCCGGCGTAGACCTGCGCCACCCCGCGCGCGTAGTGCCAGTACGCCTTCACGAACGGGAAGCGGTTGCCGGGATCGGGCAGCGCCAGGATGGTCGCCGGATCGCTGAACTGCGCGTGCGCGCTGTACGGCGCGGTCTTGATCGCCTGCACCCAGGCGAGCTTCTCCGACACCTCGTCCGAGGTGACGCGCACGAGCTTCTCGGCGGAGGCGATCACGTCCTGCGTCAGCCCCGCCATCTGCGCCGAGATCATCAGGAAGTGCACGTTGTGCGGGTAGTAGCCGTAGCGGTAGAGCGGGCTCGCCGCCTCGCCCATCTGCGCGAGCATCGCCTCGTCGGCGGCCACCGCGTCGCGGTTCACCGCGATCGAGTCCGCGTAGCGGCCGACGCGCACATAGATGTGCGCCGGCATGTGCACGAGATGGCCGGCCGCCGGTGCCGCACCGCGCAGCCGGTCGGCCGCGGCTTCCGCTCTCGACGGATCGGCCGAGGCCTCCACCGCGTGGATGGAGAGGTGCAGCGCCGCCGGATGGTTCGGCGCGACCGCGAGCGCGCGCTCGAGTGCCGCGACGATCTCGCCGCCATGGCCCTTCGGTGTCACGCGGTCGGCCTCCCAGTAGTCCCAGGGCTGCAGGTTCATCAGCGCATCGGCGAACACCACCTGCACGTCGGCATCGTCCGGATAGGCTGTTGCGACCTTCCGCATCGCATCCGCGAAGGCGCGGTCGAGCGCGGCACGCTCGGCCTTGGCATCGGCGCTGTAGCGATGCTGCAGCGCCTCGATCAGCGCGCGCTCCTTCGGCGTCGCCCGCGCAGCGAGGGCCTGCGCCCGGCGCGCGGCGGCAACGGCGGGGGCGACCGCCTCGGGCGCCATGGCGTCGTTGATGTTGGGGCCGAGCGCGAAGGCCTCGCCCCAGAAGCACATCGCGCAGCCCGGGTCGATCTCCTGCGCGGTGCGGAAGGAGCGGATCGCCTCGGCGTGGTTGAACGCCCAGACGAGCCGCAGGCCCTGGTCGAAATAGGCCTGGGCGAGCGGTTCGGCGGTGGTGACGCGGACGCTGATCTCGCCGAGTCCCTGGTAGAGCGGCGGACGCGCCAAGGTGGTCGCGCGCGCCTCGCCTGCGGCATGCGCGACGCCGGGCCGGTGGAGTTCGGCGCCGCGCTGGTGGTTGTCGTGCGCGAGCGCGGCGGGAGCGAGCGCGACCCCGGCGAGCAGAACGGCACGCAGTCCGGTGCGACGAAGCAAGGCGATCATGGTTCTCTCCTGTCCGGTTCGGGATGGGATCAGCGGCGGGGTCATGCCACCTGTTGCGTCTCGAGGCTCGCGACGAAGCCTGCGAGATCGCGTGCGAAACGCTCCGGCTCCTCCCAGTGCGGCGCGTGGCCCGCCTCGCGATAGGCGGCGAGGCGCGCGCCGGGGATCGCGAGCAGGGCGTCCTGGTCGGCGCGCCCGACGATCGCGTCGCGGGCACCCCAGAGCAGCAGCGTGGGCGCGGCGATGCGCGGAAGTTCGGCGCGGAGGTCGGTCGCGAGGAGCGCCGCGAAGGCCTCGCGCCAGACATGGGCCGGCACCTTCAAGCTCTCCTGCACCGCGGTCTCGAGCAGCCCGACGGGGACGGGCTGGGCGCAGGTGCCGCTCTGGAACTCCCACACGAAGCTCTCGTCCACCGGGTCTTGCAGGGCCGACACGGTGCCCTCCCACAGCGTCTCGATCTCCGGGTTGCCGCGCCCGCGGGGAAAAGCGCCGACCAGCACCAGCCCGGCGACGCGGTGGGGATGGTCGAGGGCCACGCGCTGCGCGACCACGCTGCCCATCGAATGGCCGAGCACGACCGCGCGCGCGATGCCGAGCGTGTCCATCAACGCGATCACGTCATCGGCGAAGTCGGCCATCGCGTAGCCCTCGCTCGGCTTGGAGGCATCGCCGTGACCGCGCAGCGTCACCGCGATCGCGCGGATCGCGCGCGGCAGGTGCAACAGGATCGGCTCGAAGGAGCGCCAGGAATCGGTGATGCCGTGCAGCATCAGGACAGGGGTGCCGACCGGGTCGCCGTGCTCGACGACCGGCAGGGCGAGGCCATTGGGAAGCCGGATCGTCGATATCCGGAAGCCTGCGAGCATGGTGAAGCTCCGTTGCCGGGTCCGCCGGAACAGGGCGCCTGCGCCGCCCCGGCAGGATGTTGCGGGGTCAGAAGTACTGCGTGTGGTCGGCCTTCATCGCCTTCTCGGCCAGGAACCAGCCGGGATCGACGATGCCGGCCGCCTCGGGCAGGAGGTCCGCCTCGGCCACGCCGAAGGTCGCGGCGGCGTAGCGGCAGCCGTGGAGCCCGACCCTCCCGGTGCGGCCGAGCATCCTCAGCCAGTCGGCGATCGCGGTCGGCTCGCCCTCGGCGGCAAGGCGGCCGCGCAGCCACTCCGCCTCGTCGGCGTGGCGCGGATCGACCTGGAGGGCCGCCGCGCCCCGGGCGGTGAGCGCACGCACCGCCCAGAGCACGAACAGCATGTCCACCTGCACGCCCAGCCGCGCCTGGGTCCAGGCGAAGGTGAGTGGCGTGAGCAGCCGGTCGTAGGCGTCGTCGCGCACGACGATGGCGAGGCGCTGCACGGCTTCCTCCTCAGGCGACGAGCCGGGGCGTTTCGGCGCGGTTCGCGAAGAGCCGCGCGAGCGGGCTCTCGGGCCGCGTGTCGAGCCGCTCCGCCGCCAGCGCCGCGGCCAACGCCGTGTTGCCCGAGCGGAACGCCGCCTCGATCAGCGTCAGGTCGAGCACGTCGCGCTGCGCATGGCTGCCGCCGAAGCGGTGCGCGATTGAGCGGATCGGGCGCAGCAGATTGACGGCGGTCGCATGGTCGCCGTCGCCGAAGGCGAGGACCGCGCGGCATGCATCGTGACCGACATCGCGCGTGAACATCGCGTTGTCGTCGTCGCGCGCCATCGCCTGCTTCTGCGCCGCGATCACCGCGACGGCCGCATCACGCCTGCCGGCGCCGACGAACGCCATCACGGCGTGCAGGTCGTTGAAGGCGTACGTGCCGGCAGTCGCGATCGGCGCCCAGTTGTCGGCCACCGCCTTCCAGCGATCGCCGACATCGACACCGCGCAGATGGAGCCGCCAGAGCAGCGCCGCGGCATCCACCATGTCGAGCACCACGCCCGACTTCGCGCCGTAGATCTCGGTATCGAACAGGTGCAGCACCGCGTCGATGTCGCCCTGGTCGAAGTGGTAGAGGGCGAGATGCCACCAGTTGTGCACCTTGAAGAAGGAGTCGCCCGCCCAGCCATCTGGATTGGCGGTCATCCAGGCGATGCCGTCGCTGGTGCGGTTCTGCATCTCCAGCACATGCGCGACCGCGTGCTGGGACCAGCCGTCGCGTGGCTCGAGCTCGACGCCGCGGCGCCCTGCGGCCTCGGCGCGCGCGTAGTCGCCGGTCTCCTCGAGACCGAAGGCATGCATGCCGAGGATCGAGTGGTAGCCGGGCATGGTGCTATCCCAGGCCGGCAGTGCGCGCGCGATGCGGTCGCGCAGCATCCGCGAATGGCCGGTGAAGAAGTCGATCTGGTGGCCGGCGAGCAGGGCGAGCGCATCGCGCGGCGCCTCGACCGTGACATCCTCCAGCACACGGCTTGCCTGGTGCCAGCGCCCCTCGATCAGGTGCCCGATCGCCTCGACATGGCCACGTTCGCGCAGCGTCCCGGCGGTCGCGGCCGCGGCCCGGTGGGACTCGCGCGCGACCGGGATGCCGGCGGGCTCGGTGCCGAGCAGATGCAGCCAGGCACGCAGCGCATGCGCCATCGCGAAGCCAGAGGCCGCGGCGATCGCCCTGTCGACGCTCGCGACCGGATCGGCGCGGTAGCATTGCAGTTCGGCCAGCGCCTGCTCGAAGTGGTCGAGGCTTTCCGCAGTGGCCCCCGTGACGGCGAGACCGCGACGATCGATCGTGCTCATGTTGCAGCTCCGTTTCCGTTGTTTCCGCCGGGAACGATCGCGGCGTCCCGCCGCGTCGTCCTGAATCGAAGGGCGTGAGGTCGGGCCTCACGACGTAAGGCGCGCTTCCCTCACGTGGCCGGTTCGACTATTCCACGCCGGCGGTGGAACCTCGGATGGCGAAAGGCTCGACATGACCACCACGCGAGGAGAGAGCCATCGCAGCCCGCTGCTGGCGGTGCTGCCCTTCGCCGCGCCCGGGGTGAGCGGGACGGATGCGCTGATCGCCCAGGGGCTGCACGAGGATGTCTGCGGCGAGCTCTCGCGGTTCCGCGCCTTCGCCGTGATCTCGCCGACCTCGGCCGCTTCGGTCGCCGACCGTGCAGATACCGAGATCGGCGCCGCACTCGGTGCGACGCATGTGCTGCGCGGCCGGCTGCGGCGTGCCGGGGAGTTGCTGGAGGTCTCGGCGAGCCTCAGCGACTGCGCGGACGCGCGGCACCTCTGGACGGAGCGGCTCGCCGCGCCGGCGGAGGCGTTCTTCGCGCTGCAGGAGGGCATCGTGGCCCGGATCGCCGCCACCCTGGCCGCGCAGCTGGAGGAGACCGTTCTGGCCGAGGCGCGCCGGCGCCCGACCGAGAGCCTCGCCGCCTATGCGCTGACCGTGCGCGGGCTCGCCAAGCTGCGCGAGGCCACGCTCGCGGCCGACGGGGAGGCGCGCGGCCTGTTCACGCGTGCGCTCGAGCTCGACCCCACCTATGCGCGTGCGCATGGCGGCATGGCGCTGTCCTACTTCAATGAATGGAGCTGTGCCTTCTGGACGCGGTTCTACGACAATGCATGCTTGGCCTATGCCCACGCGCATCGCGCGCTCGGCCTTGATGATCGCGATGCGATGCTGCACCTCGTGATCGCCAAGGTGCAGCTGTTCCGGCGCGAATACGAGCAGGCGTCATGGTATCTCGACCGGGCCCTTGCGCTCTCCCCGAACGATGCGGATCTGCTGGTCCAGATCGCGAACGCCGAGACCTTCCTCGGGCGGCCGGAGGCGGCGGTCGCGCACATCGCGAAGGCGATGCGACTCAATCCCTACCATCCGAACATCTACTACATCCATGCCGCGATGGCGCATCTGTTCGCGGGCGACGTCGCGACCGCGCTCGCGTTCGGTGCTCGGAACGACGGCCTGCCCTTCGTCGATGCACCGGCGTTCCTGGCGATCGCCTATGCCCATGCCGGGCGGATGGAGGAGGGGCTGCGCGCGCTCGCCGAGTACCGCGCGGCGTTCCGTGAGCGCATCACCTTCGACCGCGAGCCGGCGCCGGGCGAGCCCGCGCGCTGGATGCTGGAGATCAACCCGTTCCGGCGCGCGCAGGACGTCGCGCTGCTGCGCGAGGGGTTCCGACTGCTCGGCGAGCCGATCGACGCGCCCGGGCCCGTGGTGTTGCCGGTGCTGGCCGATGCGCCGGACCTGTCCGGCCCGGTGGCCGAGCCGCTGCTCGCGCGTGCGGGCGAGGGCTGGATCGCGGACTACGAAGGGCGGCGCGCGGTGCTGCCCGATCTCAAGGGCCTGCACGACATCCGCCGCTTGCTCGATCGGCCGGGGGAGGAGATCCACTGCCTCGATCTCGCTGGCCGCGAGGATGACGCGTTCCGAGGCGAGGCCGTGCTGGACGATGCTGCGCGCCAGTCACTCAAGGAGCGCATCCGAGACCTGCAGCAGGAGATCGCTGAGGCGGAGGACATGAACGATCCTGGCCGGGCGGAGCGGGCGCGCGCGGAACTCGAGCGGTTGATCGAGATGCTGTCCAAGGCGCTGGGTCTGGGCGGGCGCGGACGGCTTCTCGGCGACGCGGCCGAGCGCGCGCGCACCGCCGTCACTTGGCGCATCCGCCACGCGGTGCGGCGGATCGAGGCGGCGCACCCGGACCTGGGACGCCATCTCGCCAACAGCCTGCGCACCGGGCTGTTCTGCGTCTATCGGCCGGAACGGGCGCTGCGCTGGCGCTTCGAGGAGCACACGACGGCGTCGCCCGCCTGACGCGCGCTCGGCAGGCTGAGCGATCGTGAAAGAGCCGGGAGAGCAACGAGGCCCCGGCGCGGACGGCCTACCCGGGCTTGCCGTCCGGCCGCGGCGTGAGCAGCATCGGCGCGAAGGCGACGAGATAGAGCGCAAACGCCGCGATCCAGGCCGCGCCGGCGACCGCGAGCGCGGCCGCGTAAGGCATGAGCTCTCCCCCGAAGGCGCGCGCGAGTGCGGCGATCGGGATCAGCACGTAGGCCGCGACCGCGAGCGGCGGCGCGACGAGATCGCGCCCGGTGTGGCCGAGCGTGGCCCGCGTCATCACCGCCATGATCATCAGTGCGATCCCGCCCGCCGCCTGCAGATGCAGCCAGGCAGCCGCCCAGGACATGCCGGCAAGCAGGAACGCGGCCTTGGTGGCGAGCGCTGCCGGCACCAGAAGATAGGCCAGATGCAGCACCCAGAGGATCGGCTGGCCGAGTGTGGCGAGGCCATGCCAGCGTGCGAGGCGCGCGAGCGTGGCGACGGCGGCGAGTGCGGCGATCACGCCGGCGGCAGGCGAGCCCGGCGTCACCAGGTCCCCCAGAACGACGGCGCCGAGCGCGATCATCCCCGCGCGATCGATCCAGGGAAAGGGGGGCGAGTCCAGCGCAAGGCCGGCGCGCCGCAGAGCGTTCAGCGTGAACGAGGGAACGATCCGCCCCCCGATCAGCCCGACCAGGGCGAGGGCGATGTTGAGCGACAGGAGCTGACCCGTGGCGAAGGTGTCGTCGGTCCAGCCTGCCACTTCGGCGAGCATCAGCACGTCGCCGCCCCAGAACACCAGGATCAGCGCCGGCGGGCCATAGAGCCGCGGCGCGCCGGCCTTTACCAGCGCCGGAAGCACGGTGAGCAGCAGGGCGGGCAGCGGCAGGAGCGCGATCGCGGCGGCCGTCGGCACCGGCACGGGCGAACCCGGCAGCAGCACGAGCCGCGCGGCCAGGAACAGCGTCACCAGCAGGACGAGCGGTCCGCCGGCATAGCCGCGCCGGCCGGTCCAGTTCGGCACGGCCGTGAGCACGAAGCCCGAGATCGCCGCGCCGACGAAGCCCGCGATCATCTCGTGCGCGTGCCAGCGCGCGATCGGCAGCGGGCCATCGGGCAGCACCGCGCCGTGCAGCGCGGCGATCCAGACCAGCATCGCGATCACCGCCCAGACCCCGGCGAACAGGAAGAAGGGGCGGAAGCCGTGGCGGAACAGGGCGATGCTCGGCCCGGCGTCGCGACGACGGAGTTGCTCAACGGCGATCATGGCATCCCCCCACCGCTGCGCGGGGCAGCCCGGCCGCGTCGATCTGGCGGAACGGTCCATGCGGGCTCTCGGCGGCCATCAGCACACCCCAAGTGAAGTCGAAGTACCAGCCGTGCAGCGCGAGCCGGTCGGCCGCAACCCGCTCGGCGATCCAGGGATAGGTCATCAGGTTGCGGAGGGAGACGAGCACCGAGGCCCGCTCAGCGTAGCGGGCGAGCAGTGCGGGCTCGGCTTCCGTCACCAGGCTGCGCACCTCCTCGCGTGCCTCGGCCAGCAGCCCGACCCAACGCCCCATGAACTCGAAGCGCGGGTCGGCATCGCCATACTCCATGAGGCTGCGAACGCCGCCGCACATCGCATGGCCCAGCACGACGATATGGCCGACCTCGAGTCCCTTGACGCCGAACTCGAGCGCCGCCGAGACGCCGGCGAGCCGCCCATCCGGCATGTAGGGCGGCACGAGCGCGGCGACGTTGCGGATCACAAACAGATCGCCCGGTCCCGAGTCGGTAATCATGTGCGGGTCGGCACGGCTGTCACAGCAGCCGACCACCATCACCTGCGGTCGCTGGCCCTCCCAGACGAGCTGATCGAACAGCGAGTGGTCGGTCTCGAAATAGGCGGCGCGAAAGCGCTCGAAGCCCTGCACCAGGCGGGTGAGCGCGGCATCGGGCGTGGTCACTGCACCAAAGGCGTGGCAGCCCCTTCGAGTTCGATCCCCTCGATCCGCGCGCGGCCCGCGAGCACGGCGATGAACTGGTGCACCGCACGGCGCCAGGAGGCATCGTGCAGGTAGCGCGCGACGGTGTCGCGCACGGCCTCGAAGGGCAGCTCGCACGGCTCGGCACGCTCGTGCAGCCAGAGGATGTGCATGCCGTAGCGGCTCTTCACCACCACCGGGCAGATCTGTCCGGGTGCGAGCGCGGCGAGGAAGGTCTCCACCTCCGGCACCAGGCTGCCGCGCGTCACCTGGCCGAGCCGGCCCCCGTCCTTGCCTGAGGGGCAGGCGGAATGTGCCTCAGCGAGCGGCGCGAAAAGCTCGCGGTCGGCCAGCACCTGCGCGAGCAGCTCCTGCGCGCGCGCCTCGGCCGCCGCGCGCGCCTCCGTGTCCCCGGGATCGGCCGCGATCAGGATGTGGCTCGCCTCCCAGATCTCCCTGGTGCGGAAGCGGCTGCGGTTGGCCTCGTACCAGCGGCGCAGCGTCGCCTCGTCGGCCTCGGGCACCGTGATCGCCTGCTCGAGCAGCGCCTCGATCATCGCCTCCTCGGGCAGGAGATCGCCGTCGGGCCCGGCCACGATGCCGCGCGCCTCGGCCTCGTCGAGCAGCAGCCGGCGGACGACCAGCGCGCGCGCCGCCTCCTGCCACGCTGCTTCCACGGAGGGCGCGGGATGGTGTTGCATCTCGGCGGCGATCTCGTGCTCGCCGATCACGGTGTCGTTGACACGGACGATCATCGCGCTCACTCGGCCGCGGCAGGCCGCGGCGGCGGAACTGGGCCGGGGCGCCGCGTCGCGCCGCCACGCCGCCGTACGATCTGCCAGGAGCGGAACAGATACCAGATCGGCGCCGAGAAGATGTGCACGAGCCGCGAGAAGGGTGTGAGCAGGAACAGCGTCATGCCCATCACCAGATGGAGCTGGAACGGCCAGTCGGCGCCGCGCACGTAGTCGGCCGCGCCGGCCCGGAAGGTGACGATGTGCTGCGCCCAGGTGGAGAGCTGGACCATCATCGAGCCGTCGCGGTGGCCGAGCGAGAACGGCAGGGTGATGAGACCGAGGCAGAGCTGCGTCCAGAGCAGGACCAGGATCGCGATGTCGACGCCTGCGCTTGTCCGCCGGATGCGCGGGTCGTAGAGCCGGCGATGCAGCAGCAGCGTCAGGCCGATGAAGCAGATGGTGCCGAACACGCCGCCCAGCACGATCGCGATCATCTGCTTCTGCTGCACGGTGATCACGTGCTCGTAGAGCCAGTGCGGGGTGAGCAGGCCGAACAGGTGGCCGAAGAAGATCGCCAGGATGCCGATGTGGAACATGTTCGAGCCCCAGCGGAGCTGGCGCGCGCGCAGCAGCTGGCTCGAGCCCGACCGCCAGGTGTACTGGTCGCGGTCGAAACGGATCAGGCTGCCGACGAGGAACACGCCGGCGCAGAGATAGGGGTAGATGCCGAACAGGAAGTCGTGCAGGTAGTCGGTGAAGACATCCCATGCGCCCATGGCGCGATCCTCCGTCTCAGCCCTTCGCCGCCGCGCGCGTGGCACGCAGCCGCTTGATCATTGCTGCCACCCTGGCCCGCGCGCTCTCGCGGTCAGGATCGTTCCCGGGACCGAAGGTGACCGGCACATCCTCCCACTCCCGGTCCATCTGCTCAGGGTCGTCGTCCTCGGGGTCGGCCTTCGCCTGCGGCGTCGCGCCGGCTTCCGCCATCGCCGCGGCGATCACCGCGGCATAGGCGCGCGCATCCGCCGTACCGCGCCCGGCGAGCCGCGCATGCAGCCGGTCGAGGATCGGCAGCGCCTGGCCGAGCAGCTCGCACGCAAGCGCAGGCGGGGCGATCGCGAGGAACTCGAGGAACAGCGGCAGGTAGTCGGGCAGCTCGTTGGTATCGGGCACGTAGCCCGCCGACTGATAGGCCTCGATCAGCGCCACCATGGCGGGGCCACGATTGCGCGCATCGCCATGCACGTGCTCGAACAGGTGGAGCGAGCAGGACCGGCCGCGGTCGAACAGCGCCGAGTACGCCTCCTGCCGGTCGAGCAGGTCACCCATCCCGAGGCGTCGGCAGAGCCTTGCGAGGGCGGCGGCATGGCGCGGCGCGAAGCCCTCCGTGCCGAGCGCGGCCGTGATCTCCGGCAAGGCGCCGCGCAGCGCCTCGTCGGGGTAGTGCAGCAGCGCCGAGAGGATGCGGAAGCGTCGGTTCATCGCGGCTGGTCCTGCTGCTCCACCGCCTCCTCGACCGGCGGCGGCGCCATCCGCCCCGCCGAGGGGCCGAGCGCCGAGAACAGGTTGCCGACCGTGCGGCCGTCGTAGCAGCCCTGACCGAAGCTGAAGCCGCAGGCTGATTTCAGGTCGAAGGCGTTCTCGGCGTATTCGCGGTGCGTCGAGGGGATGACGTAGCGATCCTCGTAGTTGGCGATCGCGAGCGTGCGGTACATGTCATCCACCTGCGCCTGGGATAGGCCGACCGCGTCCAGCACCGCGGTATTGCACCGGCCCTCCACCGTGCGGTCGCGCATGTGGATCCGCATCGCGAACATCCGCTGCAGCGCGTGGACGATCGGTGCTTCCGCCCCCGCGGTCAGCAGGTTGGCAAGATAGCGCACGGGGATGCGCAAACTGGCGATGTCCGGCAGCCCGTCCTTCCAGCCGACATGCCCGGCCTCGATCGCCGACTGCACGGGGCTCAGCGGCGGCACGTACCAGACCATCGGCAGGGTGCGATACTCCGGGTGCAGCGGGAACGCGATCCTCCAGTCGATGCACATCTTGTAGGTCGGGCTGCGGCGCGCCGCCTCCAGCCACGCCTCCGGCACGCCATCGGCGCGCGCCTGCGCGATCACCGCCGGATCGTGCGGGTCGAGGAAGATGTCGAGCTGGGCGCGGTAGAGATGCTGCTCGTTCTCGACCGATGCCGCCTCCGCGATCCGGTCGGCGTCGTAGAGCAGCACGCCGAGATAGCGGATGCGGCCCACGCAGGTCTCGGAGCAGACCGTGGGTTCGCCCGCCTCGATGCGCGGGTAGCAGAAGATGCACTTCTCGGCCTTTCCCGACTGCCAGTTGTAGTAGATCTTCTTGTACGGGCAGCCCGAGACGCACATGCGCCAGCCGCGGCACTTCTCCTGGTCGATCAGGACGATGCCGTCCTCCTCGCGCTTGTAGATCGAGCCCGAGGGGCAGGAGGCGACGCAGGACGGGTTGAGGCAGTGCTCGCAGAGCCGGGGGAGGTAGAACATGAAGGTGTTCTCGAACTGCCCGTAGATCTCCTTCTGCACCCCCTCGAAGTTGTAGTCCTGTGAGCGCTTGCGGAACTCCGTGCCCAGGATCTCCTCCCAGTTCGGGCCCCATTTGATCTCCATGCGCTCGCCGGTGATCAGGCTGACAGGACGCGCGACCGGCATCGCCTCGCTCTCCGGTGCGGTCTGCAGGTGCGTGTAGTCGAAGGTGAAGGGCTCGTAGTAATCGTCGATCTCCGGCATCGCGGGGTTGGCGAAGATGTTCGCCAGGATCCGCCACTTGCCGCCCTGGCGCGGCACGATCCTGCCGTTCGCCTTGCGCTTCCAGCCGCCCTTCCAGCGGTTCTGGTTCTCCCAATCCTTCGGGTAGCCGATGCCGGGCTTGGTCTCGACGTTGTTGAACCAGGCGTATTCGACTCCCTCGCGGCTGGTCCAGACCTGCTTGCAGGTGACCGAGCAGGTGTGGCAGCCGATGCACTTGTCGAGGTTCAGCACCATCGCGATCTGGGCGCGGACCTTCATGGCTGTTCTCCCTCTCGCCCGCTCTACTCGGCCGCCTTCAGGTCGGCCGCCTGGTGCGTCACGCGCGGCCCGTCCAGCCAGGCGACCTTCGCCATCTTGCGCACGATCACGAACTCGTCGCGGTTGGTGCCGATCGTGCCATAGTAGTTGAAGCCCCAGGCCTGTTGCGCATAGCCGCCGATCATGTGGGTCGGCTTGACCACCGTACGGGTGACGCTGTTGTGGATGCCGCCGCGCGCACGCGTGATCTCGCTGCCCGGCACGTTCACGATCTTTTCCTGCGCGTGGTACATCATGATCATGCCCTTGGGCACGCGCTGGGAAACCACCGCGCGGGCGCAGAGCGCGCCGTTCAGGTTGAAGGCCTCGACCCAGTCGTTGTCCTCGATCCCGGCCTCCTTCGCGTCCACCTCCGAGATCCAGACGATCGGTCCGCCGCGCGAGAGCGTCAGCATGATCAGGTTGTCGGTGTAGACCGAGTGGATACCCCATTTCTGGTGCGGGGTGATGAAGTTGAGCGCGATCTCCCTGTGGCCGTTCGGTACGCGTCCGACCATCGCCTGGTGCGCCTTCAGGTCCACCGGCGGACGGTAGACGCAGAGCGCCTCGCCGAAGGCGAGCATCCACGGATGGTCCTGGTAGAGCTGCTGGCGGCCCGAGAGTGTGCGCCAGGGGATCAGCTCGTGCACGTTCGTGTAACCGGCGTTGTAGCAGACCTCCTCGCTCTCGAGGCCGGACCAGATCGGCGAGGAGATGATCTTGCGTGGCTGCGCGGCGATGTCGCGGAAGCGGATCGCCTCGTGCTCCTTGGGTTTGGCGAGATGCGTGTGGTCGCGCCCGGTGTTCCTGCCGAGCGCCTCCCAGGCCTTCACCGCGACATGGCCGTTCGTCTCGGGAGCGAGATGCATGATCACCTCGCAGGCATCGATGTCGCTTTCGATGCGCGCGAGCGGACGATCCACGCCCGGCACCTCGACCGTGCCGTTCAGGCTGCGCAGGAACGCGACCTCGTCCTCGGTCTTCCAGGCGAGCCCCTTACCGTTGTTGCCCACCTTTTCCATCAGCGGGCCAAGCGAGGTGAAGCGCACATGGACGTTCGGATAGTCGCGCTCGATCACGGTCACGCCCGGCATGGTCTTGCCGGGGATCGGCTCGACCTCGCCCTTGCGCCATTCCTTCACGACATGCGTCTGGCCGAGCTCCGCCGGGCTGTCGTGCATCAGGGGTGTGAGGACCACGTCCCTCTCGACGCCGAGATGGCCCTTGGCGAGCGCGCTGAACGTCCTCGCGATGCCCTTGAAGATCTGCCAGTCGCTGCGGCTCTCCCAGGCCGGATCCACCGCCGCGGTGAAGGGGTGGATGAAGGGATGCATGTCGGAGGTGTTGAGATCGTGCTTCTCGTACCAGGTGGCGGTCGGCAGCACGACGTCGGAGTACATGCAGGTCGTGCTCATCCGGAAATCGAGCGTGACCAGGAGATCGAGCTTGCCGCGCGGCGCCTCGTGATGCCAAGCGACCTCCTCCGGCTTCGCGCGTCCCTCCTCGCCAAGATCCTTGCCCTGGACGCCGTGCTGCGCGCCGAGCAGGTGCTTGAGGAAGTACTCGTGGCCCTTGCCCGAGGAGCCGAGCAGGTTGGAGCGCCAGACGAACAGGTTGCGGGGCCAGTTCTGCGGATGATCAGGGTCTTCGCAGGCCATGGTGATGCGGCCGTCCTTCAGCCGCTCGACCAGATAGGCTGTCACCTCCTTGCCTTCCGTGGCGGCGGCGGCGGCGATCGTCAGCGGATTGACGGCGAGCTGCGGTGCCGAGGGCAGCCAGCCCATCCGTTCCGCGCGCACGTTGAAGTCGATCAGCGCGCCGGAGAGCTTCCGCGGCGCGGTGGGCGAGAGGATCTCGTCCACCGTCACCGTCTCGTAGCGCCACTGGTCGGTATGCGCGTACCAGAACGAGGTTGAGTTCTGCTGGCGCGGCGGGCGGTACCAATCGGTCGCGAAGGCGAGCGGTATCCAGCCCGACTGCGGGCGCAGCTTCTCCTGGCCGACGTAGTGCGCCCAGCCGCCGCCCGATTGGCCGACGCAGCCGCACATCACCAGAAGGTTGATGATGCTCCGATAGTTCATGTCGGCGTGGTACCAGTGGTTCAGGGCCGCGCCGAGGATGACCATGGACTTGCCCTTGGTCTTCTCGGCGTTCTCGGCGAACTCGCGCGCGACCGTGATGATGCGGTCGGCCGGGACACCGCACACCGCCGCCGCCCAGGCCGGCGTGTAGGGCGCATTCTCCTCGTAGCGTGCCGCGCCGTCGCCGAAGCCGCGCTCGACGCCGTAATTGGCGAGGAACAGGTCGTAGACGGTTGCGACCTTGGCCTCGTGCCCGTCGGCGAGCCGCTGCGTCGCCACCGGCACGGTGCGCGTCACCGTCTCGCCGAGGCTGGTCGGATTGAAGAATGGTTGCGCATGGTCGCCGAAATAGGGGAACGTCACCTGTGCGGTTGCGCCGCCCTCGATCAGCGACAGCCGCGGCGTGACGACTTCGAGGGTGCGCGCATCGCGCCCCTCCAGATTCCATTTGCCCTGCTCGCCCCAGCGGAAGCCGATCGAGCCGGTTGGGATGTAGGGCTGGCCGGTCGCGTCGTCGATCGCGACGGTCTTCCAGTCGGGGTTGTTCGACTGTCCCGCGTTCTCCGGCAGGTCAGAGGCGCGGAGCTGCCGGTCGGGCACCAGCCGGCCATCGCGCTCGGCCAGCAGCACCAGCATCGGCATGTCGGTATAGCGGCGACAGTAGTCGAGGAAGTAGTCGCCGCGGCCCTTCGCGTGCCACTCGGTGAGGATCACGTGGCCCATCGCGAGTGCGAGTGCCGCGTCCGTGCCCTGCTTCGGATGCAGCCAGAGATCGGCGAACTTCGAGGCCTCGGAGTAGTCGGGCGTGACGGTGACGACCTTGGTGCCGCGGTAGCGGGCTTCCGCCATGAAGTGCGCATCGGGCGTGCGCGTCTGCGGCACGTTCGAGCCCCACATCATGATGAAGCCTGCGTTGTACCAGTCCGCGCTCTCGGGCACGTCGGTCTGCTCGCCCCAGGTCTGCGGGCTGGAGGGCGGCAGGTCGCAGTACCAGTCGTAGAACGACATGCAGACGCCACCGATCAGCGAGAGATAGCGGCTGCCGGCGGCGTAGCTGACCATGCTCATCGCCGGGATCGGCGAGAAGCCGATCACGCGGTCGGGGCCCCAGGTCTTGACGGTATGCACATTGGCGGCGGCGATGATCTCCTCCGCCTCGTCCCAACTGACGCGCACGAAGCCGCCGAGCCCGCGCGCCGACTGGTACTCGCGCCGCTGCGCCGGGTCGTCCTGGATCGACTTCCAGGCCAGCACCGGATCGGTGTGCTTTGCCTTGGCCGCGCGCCAGAGCTTGACCAGCCGCTTGCGCGCCATCGGGTACTTCAGCCGGTTGGCGCTGTAGAGGTACCAGGAGTAGGAGGCGCCGCGCGAGCAGCCGCGCGGCTCGTGGTTCGGCAGGTCGGGGCGCGTGCGCGGATAGTCGGTGTGCTGCGTCTCCCAGGTGACGATGCCGCCCTTGACGTAGATCTTCCACGAGCACGAGCCGGTGCAGTTGGCGCCGTGCGTGGAGCGGACGACCTTCTCGGTCGCCCAGCGCGAGCGGTAGGCGTCCTCCCAGGCGCGGCTCTCGGTCGTCACCTCGCCGTGGCCGCCCGAGAACGTACCGGCATATTTCCTGAAGAAGGTCAGGCGGTCGAGGAAGTGGCTCATCGATCTCGCTCCGTCATGATCCGGATCAGCAGGGGTGGGGCGCGCCGCGGCGGGCGTAGAGCCACCAGTTCAACACGACGTTGAGCGCGAAGAACGCGGCCAGGCCGTAGAACACCGCGTTCGGGCTCCGCGTCGCGCCGAAGCTCCAGCCGAACAGTAGCCCGAACAGCAGCGGTCCGTAGGCGGCGATCGCGGCGGTGAAGCCGATCACGCCGCCCGCCTGACGCGGCGGGAACAGCATGGGCATCTGCTTGAAGGTCGAGGCGTTGCCGATGCCCGCGAAGAAGAAGAGACCGAGCATCAGCGCCACGAAGATCGGGAAGTTCGCCATGTCGCGGCTGGTGAAGAAGGTCACCCCGATGGCGCAGGCGGTCATGCCGATGCCTGCGACATGCGTCACGATCGCACCGCCGTACTTGTCGGTCACCGGCCCGGCGAGCACGCGGACCACCGATCCGACCAGCGGACCGTAGAATGCCCAGGCGAGCGGATCAGGCCCGCCGGGCAGGCCGCTGAAGATGGTGCGGATCAGCAGCGGGAAGGTCGCCGAAAGTCCGCTGAACCCGCCGAAGGTCATGATGTAGAGGCTGGTCATCGTCCAGGTGTGCGGCGAGCCGAAGATGTCCAGCTGCTCGCGGAAATTGGCGCGCACCGGCACGCTGCGGAGCATCACCAGCGACAGGATCCCGAACAGGGCGACGAACGGCACGTAGATCGCGGTGGCGTTCTGCAGCCAGATCGGACTGGTTTCGCCATTCGGGCGGGTGAAGGTCAGCGGATCGCCGCCGAGCGTGCCCAGGAGCGCGAAGCCGATGATCCAGGGGGTGACGAACTGCACGACCGACACGCCGAAATTGCCCACACCGGCCTGGATCGCGAGCGCCGTGCCCTGAAGCCGCTTCGGGAAGAACAGGCTGGTCGATGGCATGAAGGAGGAGAAGTTGCCTCCACCCAGCCCGGCGAGAAACGCGAGCAGCATCAGCAGCCAGAACGGCGTGGCGGGGTTCTGCACCGCGAAGAACCAGCCGACCAGCGGGACGAGCAGGCTGAGGGTGGACCAGCCGACGACCGCTCGCGTGCCCCAGATCGGGGTGAGGAACATGTGCACGAGGCGAAGCGAGCCGCCGGCAAGTCCGGGCATGGCGGCAAGCCAGAAGAGCTGGCCCGTCGTCAACTGGAAGCCCACCGCGGGCAGGCGCACCACCAGCGCCGAGACGACGAACCAGGTGATGAAGGCCATGATCAGGCTGGCGGTCGTGAGTGTCAGCGTGCGCCAGGCGAGACGCTTGCCGGTCTCTTCCCAGAACGTCTCGTTCTCCGGCTCCCAGCGGGCGAGCCAGCCGGAGCCGGCCCTCGGCGCGGCGACGTCCTGCGGGATGGCCATGGCGGGCTCCTTGGGGTGCGATGCCATCGGTCAGGCCCTCGCCGGCTCGGCGGCGCGCGGCGGGTGCTGCGCCCGCAGCCGCTCGACCTCCGCCCGCAGCGCCTCAAGCTCAGGCAGGTCCTGCGGCCCGCGCAGCGCGGGGAACTTGCGCCGCTCCATCAGCCGGATCGCGCCGTGCATCCACATCAGGCTGACCGCGACGATCGCGAACAGCAGCATGAAGCAGGAGGTCCATACGCCCACGAGGTCGTTCATCGCCCCGAACATGATCGGCAGGATGAAGCCGCCGAGGCCGCCGATCAGCCCGACCACGCCGCCAACGCTGCCGACGTGGTGGGGGTAGTAGACGGGGATGTGCTTGTAGACCGCCGCCTTGCCCAAGCTCATGAAGAAGCCCAGGGCGAAGGTCAGCACGGTGAACGGGATGAAGCCGATGGCGAGGGTGAACTCGATCGGCCCCTCGATGCCGTAGACCGTGTAGGTGGTCGCCGGATAGCTCAGGAAGAAGGTGCAGATCACCGAGCCGATGAAGGTCCAGTACATCACCGCGCGGGCGCCGTACTTGTCCGACAACGTGCCGCCGAGGATGCGAAAGATCGAGCCGGGCACGGAATAGGCGGCGCCGAGCAGACCGGCGGTGACGATGTCGAGCCCGTAGACGCCGACGTAGTAGCGCGGCAGCCACAGCGCGAGGGCCACGAACCCGCCGAACACGAAGAAGTAGTAGAGGCTGAAGCGCCAGACCTGGAGCTTCTTCAGGGGCTTGAGCATCGCCGAGAGCGGCTCGGGCTTGATGCCCGCGGCACGCCGCGCGGCGAGCTGCGGGTCGTCCTTGGTGGTGAACCAGAACACCGCCGCCGTCACCAGGAGCCCGAGCGCCCAGAGCTGCGCCACCATCTTCCAGCCGAACGCCACCATCACCACAGGGGCGAGGAACTTGGTCACCGCCGCGCCGACATTGCCGGCCCCGAAGATCCCGAGCGCCGTACCCTGCTTCTCCTTCGGGAACCATTTCGACACATACGCGATGCCGACCGCGAAGGAGCCGCCGGCCACACCCACGCCCAGCGCGGCAATGAGGAAAGTGGGGTAGTCGTAGGCGAAGGTGAGCAGGAAAGTTGCGATCGCCGCGGCGACCATCACGCCGACATAGACGATCCGCCCGCCGTACTGGTCGGTCCAGATGCCGAGGATCAGCCGTACGAGGCTGCCGGTCAGGATCGGCGTGCCGACCAGCAGGCCGAACTGGGTGTCGTTCAGGCCGAGGTCGCGTTTGATCTGCACGCCGATGATGGAGAAGATCGTCCAGACCGCGAAACACACCGTGAAGGCGAAGGTGCTCATCCACAGCGCGATCTGGGCGTCGCGTGGCTGCGCCTGGGTGGTCGTCTCGGTCATCGCTCGGCTCCATCGCCCCGGGATCACTCCCATCGCGGGGTCTCGAGCAGGCTGAGGGGATCGGACGGCGCTGCCGTTGCTCTAGGTCAAGGCTCGGCCGGGCGGCGCGGCTTTCTTTCGTGCTGCATCGCACCGCTCAAGTCTGGACTTGACGCTTGTCAAGTGTCTTGATCGATGGCGGGGGAACCATGGCGATCAATCGCACACTGGCCCTGGTGCACGAGACCGAGCTCGCCCGTGCGGTCGGCGAGCGGGTCATGGCGCGGCTGATGAAGGGCAGCGTGGCGCAGCTCCTCCCGCCGCGCGCCGTGCTGTTCGAGGAGGGAACCGAGCCGGAGATGGTGCACCTCGTTCTGTCCGGTCGCGTCGGCCTCGTGGCCTCCGGCGGCACCGACCACGAGGCGGTGATCGAGACTTTCGGCGCGGGCTCGCTGCTCGTCGTGCCGGCCGTGATCCTGTCCCTGCCCTATCTCGTCTCCGGCGTAGTGCTCACGGAGGCGCGCATCATGATGATCCCGGCCGCATCGTTCCGTCGTGCGCTGGACGACGAGCCTGCGCTCGCGCGCGCCGTGGTGGACATGCAGGCCCGGCACTGGCGCCTCCTGATCGAGCAGATCAAGGACCTGAAGCTGCGCGCCGCCCCCCAGCGCCTGGCGCAGTGGCTGCTGCGCGAGCTCGGGGCAGGTCCGGGCACGGTGCTCCAGCTCGGCGAGCCGAAGCGCATCATCGCCCGCCGTCTCGGCATGAGCCCGGAGAGCCTCTCGCGCGCGATTGCGGCGCTGGAGGAGGCTGGCGCGATCCATGTCGAGGGGCGCGCGATCACCGTCGTCGGGCGCCGCGCGCTCGAGATGGCCGCTGGCGGCATGACGAACACCCGAGGCTGAGGCATTCTCCGCCGGCGCGGTCGGGTCGCGGCGCCCAGGGCGGCAGCCGGGGCCGACGCGCGCGACCTCGCTCTCCTCATGATGGAGGCCTGCCGCAGCCTCGGCTTCGCGGCCCGCTTCGTCTCCGGCCATCTCTGCGACGCGGCGATGGTCGATGCCGACCGCCCGATGATCGGCGGCGGCGCGACCCATGCGTGGTGCCAGGTCTGTCTGCCCGCCGCCGGCTGGTGGACCGGCGATCTGGCGGCCTAGCGGGGCATGGAGGTTGGCGTCGAGGCCGAAGCCGGGGCGGCGGTGCCGGCCTGACGCGGGATCAGTAGAGCCGGTCGCGGTAGCCGACCAGCGTGTCGGCCTCGGCTGCGTCGGCGTCGATGCCGCCGAGCTGCTCGGCGATGATCCGCCCGATCGGCGGGATCGTGCCGCGAGGCACATGCCGGTCGGGGTTCCAGAGCTCGCTTCGGATCAGCGCCTTGCCGCAATGGAAGAACACCTCCTCGACCGCGACGACGAGCGCCGAGGATGGCAGCTTGCCCTGGGCAGGCATCTCGGCGAGCAGCGCGGGCTCGGTGCTGATGCGCGCCCGGCCGTTGACGCGCAGCGTCTCGCGCACGCCGGGAACCAGGAACAGCAGGCCGACCCGCGGGTTCTCCACCACGTTCAGCAGCGTATCGACGCGGTTGTTGCCGCGCCGGTCGGGGATCACCAGGGTGGCGTCGTCGAGCACGCGCACGAAGCCCGGAGCGTCGCCGCGCGGGGTCGCATCGCACCAGCCGCGCGCATCCGCCGAGGCGACGACGCAGAACGGCGAGAGCGCGATGTAGCGGCGCGCCCAGGCGTCGAGCCGATCGATGCACTTGGCGGCGGCGAGCCTGCGCACCTCGCCGTAATGGCGGCGCACCTCCCGCGGGGTGGCGAGTCCGGCGGCTGGCCGGCCCACCTCATCATGCGCGCCACGCGGAACGATCTCCATGCGTCTGATCGTCACCGGCCCTGCGCGCAGCAGGTTCATCGCCGAGACGATCATCTCGGCGAGCCGTTCCGGCGTGACGGTCTCGCCCGGGATATCGAGCAGGACGTCCCTCGCCTCGACATGGCCGCCATCGGTCAAGTCGACCCGGGCGTCGAACCTCACCCTGAACCGGCTGGACGGGTCCGGCCGGTAGGGCGGGGCATCGGCCGCAGGCGTCAGGGTGACCGCCAGCATCGCGATCCTCTCAGTGCCCCAGCGCCTGCACGATCTCCTCGGTCATCTTCTTCGCATCCCCGAACAGCATCATGGTGTTCGGACGGAAGAACAGCTCGTTGTCCACGCCCGCATAGCCCGAGCCCATCGAGCGCTTCACGAACAGCACGGTCTTGGCCTTGTCGACCTCGAGGATCGGCATGCCGTAGATCGGGCTTTTCGGGTCGGTCTTGGCCGCGGGGTTCGTCACGTCGTTGGCGCCGATCACGTAGGCGACATCGGCGGTGGCGAACTCGGTGTTGATCTCCTCGAGCTCGAACACCTCGTCATAGGGCACGTTCGCCTCGGCGAGCAGCACGTTCATGTGTCCGGGCATGCGGCCGGCGACGGGGTGGATCGCGTACTTCACCTCGACCCCTTCCTTCTTCAGGAGATCCGCCATCTCGCGCAGCGTGTGCTGCGCCTGCGCCACCGCCATGCCGTAACCCGGCACGATGATCACCTTGGAGGCGTTCTTCATGATGAAGGCGGCATCCTCGGCGGCACCGGCGCGCACGCTGCGCTCGCCGCCGGCCGCCGCGGCCGCGCCCGCGGTCTCGCCGCCGAAGCCGCCGAGCAGCACGTTGACGATGCTGCGGTTCATCCCCTTGCACATGATGTAGGAGAGGATCGCGCCGGCTGCGCCGACCAGGGCGCCCGCGATGATCAGCATGAGGTTGCCGACCGTGAAGCCGATGCCCGCCGCCGCCCAGCCCGAGTAGCTGTTCAGCATCGAGATCACCACCGGCATGTCCGCGCCGCCGATCGGGATGATGATCAGGAAGCCGATCGCGAAGGCGAGGATGGCGAGCAGCCAGAACAGCGCGTGGCTCTCGGTCGCGACGAAGATCACCGTCAGCACCAGGATCACGAGCGCCAGCACCAGGTTCAGGAGGTGCTGCTGCGGGAAGGTGATCGGCGCGCCCGACATGATGCCCTGGAGCTTGGCGAAGGCGATCACCGAGCCCGAGAAGGTGATCGCGCCGATCACGAGCCCGAGGCTCATCTCGATCAAGCTGGCGGTCTTGATCGCGCCCACCGTGCCGATGCCGAAGGATTGCGGCGAGTAGAGTGCGGCGGCTGCGACGAACACGGCCGCCATGCCGACCAGTGAGTGGAAAGCCGCGACGAGCTGCGGCAGCGCCGTCATCTGGATGCGCCGGGCGATGACCGTGCCGATCGCGCCGCCGATCGCGATCGCGATCAGGATCCAGAGATGGCCGCCCATCCCCGGCCGGGCGAGGGTGGCGAGGATCGCGAGCGCCATCCCTGCCATGCCGTAGACCACGCCGGCGCGCGACGTCTCGGGATGGGACAGTCCCCGCAGGGCCAGGATGAAGCAGACGGACGCGACAAGGTAGGCGAGCGTCGTCACGGTGGCACCCATGGCGCTCAGCTTCCCTTCTTGCGGAACATCGACAGCATCCGGTGCGTCACCAGGAAGCCGCCGAAGATGTTCACCGAGGCAAGCAGCACGGCGAGGAAGCCGAACACCCGCGCGACCGTGTCCTCGGCGAGCCCGACCGCGAGCAGGCCGCCCACCACGATCACCGAGGAGATGGCGTTGGTCACGCCCATCAGCGGCGAATGCAGCGCCGGGGTGACGTTCCAGACGACGTAGTAGCCGACGAAGCAGGCGAGCAGGAAGATCGTCAGCAGGAACAGGAAGGGCTCGGCCGCCGCCGCGGCAGGCTGCACCGCGGCCGCTGCCTCGGCCGCAAGCGCCTGGGCGCGCTCGGCGAGCGCGGCGGCCTCGCGGGCGATCTCGCCCGCCCTCTGGGCAATGTCGCTCATGCTGGGGTTCCCTCGGTCACGCCGCCGCGGCCGTCTTGTCGGCGAATTGCGGGTGCACCACCGCGCCGCCGCGGGTCAGTGCCACGCCCTGGACGATCTCGTCCTCGGGCTTCAGGTTCGGCCGCTTCGCCTCCTTGTCCCAGAAGGCGGTGAGGAAGGTGAGAAGGTTGCGCGCATAGAGCGCCGAGGCCGCGACGGGAATGCGCCCGGGCCAGTTGCGCCAGCCGAGGATGCTCACGCCGTTCGGCGTCACCACCCGCTCGCCCGGCTTCGTCAGCGCGCAGTTGCCGCCGGCATCCGCGGCGATGTCGACGATCACGCTGCCGGGTTTCATCGCGGCGACCATCTCGGCCGAGATGATCTTCGGCGCCGTCCGGCCCATGGTCAGCGCGGTACAGATCAGGATGTCCTGCTTCTTCACCGTTTCGGCCATCAGCTCGGCTTGGCGGCGGCGGAACTCCTCGCTCATCTCCTTGGCGTAGCCGCCCGCGGTTTGCGCGGTCCTGGTCTCCTCGGTCTCGACGCCGACGAAGGTGGCGCCGAGCGAGCGGATCTCCTCCTTCGCCGCCGGGCGGACGTCGGTCGCGGAGACGCGCGCGCCGAGTCGCCGCGCCGTGGCGATCGCCTGCAGCCCGGCGACGCCTGCGCCGATGACGAACACGCTCGCCGGCGCGACCGTGCCGGCCGCCGTCATCATCATCGGGAAGGAGCGGCCATACTCCATCGCCGCCTCGATCACCGCGCGATAGCCGGCGAGGTTGGCCTGCGAGGACAGCACGTCCATGCTCTGGGCGCGGGTGATGCGCGGCAGGAGTTCCATCGCGCAGGCGTCGATGCCGCGCTCGGCGTACGCCTTCACCCGGCCCGGGTCCTCCCAGACGTTCAGCGTGCCGACCAGCAGCGCGCCGTGCGGGATGGCGGAGAGCTGATCGACATCGCCCTCGCCGGGGCCGAGCGGGGCGCGGACACAGAACACGATCCCCGCACCGGCGAGGGCGGCGGCCGGGTCGGGGGCGATCTCGGCGCCCGCCGCGGCGAACTCGGCATCGGGTATCGAGGCTCCCTCGCCCGCGCCGGTCTCGACCGCCACGGTCAGCCCGAGCCCGGTCAGCTTCTTCACCGTCTCCGGCGTGACCGCCACCCTGGCCTCGCCCGGCCGGCGTTCCTTCAGCACCGCAAGGCGCATTCCCGACCCCTGTCCTGCTGGCGCGGGGCCAGGGCGGCCCCGCGAGGAAAGCGGATGGGAACCTGCCCGATCGCAACCGGGTCCGGCAAGAGCAGCCGCATACTCGACAAGGGGGCGCGGATGCGAAATACCCCGGGCCGAAGGATGAGGAGGAGCGGGAATGGAGCGGATCGAGCTCGGCGGGCTGAAGGTTGCGAAGGAGCTGGCGGCGTTCGTCGCCGCGGAGGCCACCCCCGGCACCGGCATCGATCCGGCCATGTTCTGGAGCGGGTTCGCGGCCATCCTGCGTGAGCTCGGTCCCCGCAACGCAGCCCTGCTCGCCAAGCGCGACGCGCTCCAGGCGCGGATCGACGCCTGGCACGCGGGGCGACGGGGCCAGCCGCACGATCCGGCGGCCTACGAGGCGTTCCTGCGCGAGATCGGCTATCTCCTGCCGCCGCCGCCGCCGTTCAAGGTGCGCACGGCGCAGGTGGACGACGAGATCGCGCGGATCGCCGGGCCGCAGCTCGTCGTGCCGGTGTCGAACGCCCGCTACGCGCTCAATGCGGCGAACGCGCGCTGGGGCAGCCTCTACGATGCGCTCTACGGCACGGATGCGCTCGCGCCGCCGGACCCGAAGGCCAGGGGCTACGATCCGGCGCGCGGGGCGAAGGTCATCGCCAGGGCGCGCGCGGTGCTCGATCAGGCGGCCCCGCTCGCCCAGGGCAGCCACGCGGACGCGACGGCCTATGCGATCGCGGACGGCGCGCTCGCGGTGACGCTCAGGGACGGGGCGAGGACGGGGCTGCGCGATCCCTCGCAGTGCGTCGGCTACGCGGGCGATGCGGCTGCGCCGTCCTCGGTGCTGCTGCGGCATCACGGGCTGCACATCGAGATCGTGATCGACCGCGGCCACATGATCGGCAGGGACGATCCGGCCGGTGTGGCGGACGTCATGCTCGAGAGCGCGGTGACGACGATCCAGGACTGCGAGGACTCGGTCGCGGCCGTGGACGCCGCCGACAAGGTCGAGGTGTACCGCAACTGGCTCGGGCTGATGACCGGGCGGCTGGTCGCGACGTTCGAGAAGGGGGGACGAAGGGTCGAGCGTCGGCTGAACCCCGACCGGACGTGGACAGCGCCTTCCGGCGGCACCGTGACGCTGCCCGGGCGCAGCCTGATGCTGGTGCGCAATGTCGGCCACCACATGATGACGGACGCGGTGCTGGATGCCGCCGGTGCCGAGATCCCCGAGACCTTCCTCGACTGCGCCGTGACCAGCCTGATCGCGCTGCACGACCTCAAGGGGCTGGGCAGCGTGCGCAACAGCCGCGCGGGCTCGGTCTACATCGTCAAGCCGAAGATGCACGGGCCGGAGGAGGTGGCGCTCGCCGACGCGCTGTTCGCGCGCGTCGAGGACCTGCTCGGGCTCGCCCGCTACACGCTGAAGATGGGGATCATGGACGAGGAGCGGCGCACCACGCTCAACCTCGCTGCTTGCATCGCCGAAGCGCGCGACCGGGTGGTGTTCATCAACACCGGCTTCCTCGATCGCACCGGCGACGAGATCCACACCTCGATCGAGGCGGGCGCGATGATCCGCAAGAACGACATGAAGTCGACGCCCTGGATCGCCGCCTACGAGGACAACAACGTCGATGTCGGGCTCGCCTGCGGGCTGCCGGGCCATGCGCAGATCGGCAAGGGGATGTGGGCGATGCCGGACCGGATGGCGGACATGCTGGCGCAGAAGATCGCCCATCCGCGCGCGGGGGCGAGCACGGCCTGGGTGCCCTCGCCCACGGCGGCGACCCTGCATGCGCTGCACTACCATGAGGTGGACGTGGCCGCCCGCCAGGCGGAGCTCGCGCGAGGCGGGCCGCGTGCGAAGCTCGCCGACCTGCTGACGATCCCTCTGGCGGACCGGCCGAACTGGAACCCCGCCGATCTCCAGGCCGAGCTCGACAACAACTGCCAGGGTATCCTGGGCTACGTGGTGCGCTGGATCGACCAGGGGGTCGGGTGCTCGAAGGTGCCGGACATCAACGATGTCGGGCTGATGGAGGATCGGGCGACCTTGCGCATCTCGAGCCAGCACGTGGCGAACTGGCTGCTGCATGGGGTGGTCAGCGAGGCGCAGGTGCTGGAGACGCTGAAGCGCATGGCCGCGGTGGTCGACCGGCAGAACGAGGGCGATCCGGCGTACCGGCCGATGGCCCCCGGCTTCGACGGCCCGGCCTTCCGCGCCGCGTGCGATCTGGTGTTCAAGGGCCGGATGCAGCCGAACGGCTACACCGAGTTCCTGCTGACGCGGTGGCGCCGGGAGGCGAAGCGGTCGGCATGACCGGCCGGTCCTCCCGCCGCAGCTGGCGGCGGGTCAGGCGGTGCGTCCTCCCTTGCCCGGTCCCGCCCGCTGCGCTACACGCGGCGCCTCTTGGGCGGGCGCCCGCCCGGCGGGCGTGGCGGAACTGGCAGACGCGCCGGATTTAGGTTCCGGTGACGCAAGTCGTGGGGGTTCAAGTCCCTCCGCCCGCACCATCGTTGCGGCCAGCTCGCCGGGCTGGGGGATCGGGATCGGATTGCCATGCAGGTGACGGAAAAGAGCTCGGAGGGACTGAAGCGCGCCTTCGCGGTGGTGCTTCCGGCAGCCGATCTGGCCGCGCGGCGCGAGGCGCGGCTCGCCGAGATCGGGCGCGAGCTCCGCCTGCCCGGGTTCCGCCCCGGCAAGGTTCCGCCGAAGATCGTCGCGCAGCGCTATGGTCAGGCGGTGATGGGCGAGGTGCTCGAGCGCTCGCTGGACGACGCCGCGCGCCGCATCGTGACGGATCGCGGCCTGCGTCCGGCGGCGCAGCCCAAGGTCGAGATCGTCAACTGGTCCGAGGGGGCGGATCTCGAGTTCAACCTCGATGTCGAGCTCCTGCCGGAGATCACGGTTCCCGATCTCGCCGCGATCGAGGTCGAGAAGCTGACCGCGGCACCGTCCGAGGAGGAGGTGACGAAGCGGCTCGAGGAGATCGCGCGGCGCCACCGCAACAGCGAGCCGGTGGAGGAGACGCGTCCGGCGGCCGCGGGCGACCTGCTGGTGGTGGACTTCACGGGGCGGATCGACGGCCGCGCCTTCCGCGGCGGCTCGGCGACCGACATGGAGGTCGAGGTCGCCGGCGCCGGCTTCGTGCCGGGCTTCACCGAGGGGCTGGTCGGGCTTGCGCCCGGCGAGACGCGCGAGGTCAGTGTCACCTTCCCCGAGGGCTACCCGGCCGAGGATCTCGCGGGCAAGACGGCCGTGTTCACCGTGACCGCGAAGGCGCTACGCCGGGCCCTGCCGCCCTCGATCGACGACGCGCTCGCGACCAAGCATGGCTTTGCCGACCTCAACGCCATGCGCGAGGCGATCCGAGGCGCGATCCAGCGCGAATACGACCAGCTCGCGCGGCTCAGGCTGAAGCGCGCGCTGCTCGACCGGCTTGCCGAGCAGGCGGCCTTCCCCGCACCCGAGAGCATGGTCGAGGCCGAGTTCGGCGCGATCTGGCAGCGCATCGAGCAGGACATGAAGGCGGGCCGGCTGGACGAGGCCGACAGGGACAAGGACGAGGCGACGCTGAAGGCCGAGTACCGGGCGATCGCCGAACGGCGGGTGCGGCTCGGCTTGCTCCTCTCCGAGATCGGCCGGGCGAACAACCTGACGGTGTCGCAGGAGGAACTCCGCCGCGCGATCATCGCCGAGGCGCAGCGCTACCCTGGCCAGGAACGCAAGGTGCTGGAATTCTACCAGCAGAACCCGCAGGCGGTGGAGCGGTTCCGCGCCCCGATCTTCGAGGAGAAGGTGATCGACTACGTGCTGGCGCTCGCCAAGGTGAGCGAGAGGCTGGTCAGCCCGGAGGAACTCGCGCGCGATCCCGACGCGGCGTCCTGAGCCCGCGCCGCCCGGCGGGTGAGCCGCCCCGGGGAGGGGGGTGACTGGCGCCGCCGGCCGGGCGGCCTATATTCCTGAGCGGGCGTCGGGCCGGACTCGGCCGGCCCTCCCACCAGAGACGAGGTTCGACGGCGACGATGCGCGAGCGCGATCCTTTTGAGGTCTACGGCAACACGCTGGTGCCGATGGTGATCGAGCAGACCGCGCGCGGGGAGCGGGCGTTCGACATCTACTCGCGCCTGCTCAAGGAGCGGATCATCTTCCTCACCGGGCCGGTATTCGACCAGGTGGCGAGCCTGCTCTGCGCGCAGCTCCTGTTCCTGGAGAGCGAGAACCCGAACAAGGACATCGCCTTCTACATCAACTCCCCCGGCGGGGTGGTGACGGCCGGGCTCGCGATCTACGACACGATGCAGTACATCCGCAGCCCGGTCTCGACGGTCTGCATCGGGCAGGCCGCGTCGATGGGCTCGCTCCTGCTCGCCGCCGGCGCCCCGGGCAAGCGCTATGCCCTGCCGAACAGCCGGATCATGGTGCACCAGCCCTCGGGCGGGGCCCAGGGCCAGGCGACCGACATCGAGATCCAGGCGCGCGAGATCCTGGCGGTGCGCGCGCGTCTGAACCAGATCTATGTCAAGCACACCGGCCAGGACCTGGAGACCGTGGAACGGACGCTGGAGCGCGACCGCTTCATGTCGGGCGAGGAGGCCAAGGCCTTCGGCATCGTCGACCAGGTGGTCGAGAACCGGCCGGCGCCGGAGACGAAGTAGCCGTCCCGGCGGCACGCCGGACCCGCCGCTGCGGCCCGGCGCCGGACAGGCGCCGCCAGGGTTGGTGCTGCCGGCGGGCTGGCGGGGTTGCCGCCATCGCCGGAGGTTCTCCCCCATTTCCCCAGCCTGCTCCGTCTCCCCGCAGGCGGGGGAGGGGCACGAGAAGCCGGCAGGTGCGACGGCCCCGTGCGCGGGCCCCTCTTCCTTGTGTGGCGGGGGGGCGGAGACTAACATCGACGGGCGGAGGGACGCCCCAGAGTCGGGAGCGAGCATGAGCAAGTCGGGCGACTCGAAGAACACCTTGTACTGCTCGTTCTGCGGCAAGTCGCAGCACGAGGTCCGCAAGCTCATCGCGGGACCGACCGTGTTCATCTGCGATGAATGTGTCGAACTCTGCATGGATATCATTCGCGAGGAGCACAAGACGCACCTCGTGAAGACGCGCGACGGCATCCCAACCCCGCGCGAGATCTGCAAGGTTCTGGACGACTACGTGATCGGCCAGGACCATGCCAAGCGTGTGCTGAGCGTGGCGGTCCACAACCATTACAAGAGGCTGGCCCACGGCCAGAAGAACAACGACGTCGAGATCGCCAAGTCGAACATCCTGCTGGTCGGGCCCACCGGGTCCGGCAAGACCCTGCTCGCGCAGACGCTCGCGCGCATCCTCGACGTGCCCTTCACCATGGCGGATGCGACCACGCTGACCGAGGCGGGCTACGTGGGCGAGGATGTCGAGAACATCATCCTGAAGCTGCTCCAGGCCGCCGACTACAACGTCGAGCGGGCGCAGCGCGGCATCGTCTACATCGACGAGGTCGACAAGATCAGCCGCAAGTCCGACAACCCCTCGATCACGCGCGACGTCTCGGGGGAGGGGGTGCAGCAGGCGCTGCTGAAGATCATGGAGGGCACGATCGCCTCCGTCCCGCCCCAGGGCGGGCGCAAGCACCCCCAGCAGGAGTTCCTCCAGGTCGACACGTCGAACATCCTGTTCATCTGCGGCGGCGCCTTCTCGGGGCTGGAGAAGATCATCGCCGCGCGCGGCCGCGGCACCTCGATCGGCTTCGGCGCCGATGTGCGTGCCCCGGACGAGCGCCGCACCGGCGCGCTGCTGCGCGAGGTGGAGCCGGAGGACCTGCTGAAGTTCGGCCTGATCCCGGAGTTCATCGGGCGACTGCCGGTGGTCGCGACGTTGGACGACCTCGACGAGCAGGCGCTGGTCGACATCCTCACCAAGCCGAAGAATGCGCTCGTCAAGCAGTACGCCCGGCTGTTCGAGATGGAGGGGGTCAAGCTGACCTTCACCGAGGACGCCCTGCGCGCGGTCGCGACGCGCGCGATCGCGCGCAAGACCGGCGCGCGCGGCCTGCGCTCGATCATGGAGAGCATCCTGCTCTCCACCATGTTCGACCTGCCCGGGCTCGACGGGGTGGAGGAGACCGTGATCAACCGCGAGGTGGCCGAGGGCAGGGCCAACCCGCTGTTCATCTACGCGGAACGGCGCGGCGAGAGCACGACTGCGTGACCTGACGGCCGCCTGCGCGCCCTGCGCAGCGGCCATCCGCGCCGAGGGGGTGTTCGGGGACCCGGGCGGCCCATATTTCCCCGAGATGGCCGGGGCCCGGCCGGCGAGGCGCAAGGCGCGCCGACCGGGCTGCCTGAGGAGAAAGCCGAAGACGATGACAGACACACCAGGGATGCCCGCGCCGACCGGACCCGTCGCAGCGGATACGCTGCCGGTGCTCCCGCTGCGCGACATCGTCGTGTTCCCGCACATGATCGTCCCGCTCTTCGTCGGGCGCGACAAGTCCGTCCGCGCCCTTGAGGCGGTGATGAAGGACGACAAGCAGATCCTGCTCGTCACGCAGAAGAACGCCGCCCAGGACGATCCGGGGGTCGACGACATCTACCACGTGGGCACGGTCTCGACCGTGCTGCAGCTGCTCAAGCTGCCCGACGGCACGGTGAAGGTGCTGGTCGAGGGCGGCAAGCGCGCCCGCATCGCCGCGTTCAAGGAGACGGAGACCTTCTTCGAGGCCTTCGTCGAGCCGGTCGAGGAGCAGGCGGCCGATGCGCGCGAACTCGAGGCGCTGGCGCGCACCGTGGTCGGCCAGTTCGAGCAGTACATCAAGCTCAACAAGAAGATCCCGCCCGAGGTGCTGGTCTCGATCAACCAGATCGAGGATCCGTCGAAGCTTGCCGATACGGTCGCTTCGCATCTCTCGCTGAAGATCCCCGAGAAGCAGGAACTGCTCGAGACCGCCTCGATCGCCGAGCGGTTGGAGCGCGTCTTCGCGCACATGGAGAGCGAGATCGGCGTCCTTCAGGTCGAGAAGCGCATCCGCAACCGCGTGAAGCGCCAGATGGAGAAGACCCAGCGCGAGTACTATCTGAACGAGCAGCTCAAGGCGATCCAGAAGGAGCTGGGGGAGGGCGAGGAGGGGCGCGACGAGGCCGCCGAGCTCGAGGAGAAGATCAAGAAGACGCGCCTGTCCAAGGAGGCGCGCGAGAAGGCCATGGCGGAACTCAAGAAGCTCCGCACCATGAGCCCGATGAGCGCCGAGGCGACGGTGGTGCGCAACTACCTCGACTGGATGCTCTCGATCCCTTGGAAGAAGAAGACCAAGGTCAAGACGGATCTGGTCGCGGCGGAGAAGATCCTGAACGACGACCACTACGGCCTGGAGAAGGTGAAGGAGCGGATCCTCGAATACCTCGCCGTGCAGGCGAGGAGCCCGAAGATTCGTGGCCCCATCCTCTGTCTGGTCGGTCCGCCGGGTGTCGGCAAGACCTCGCTCGGCAAGTCGATCGCCAAGGCGACGGGGCGCAACTTCGTGCGCATGTCGCTCGGCGGCGTGCGCGACGAGGCCGAGATCCGGGGCCACCGGCGCACCTATATCGGCTCGATGCCGGGCAAGATCATCCAGGGAATGAAGAAGGCGAAGTCCTCGAATCCCCTGTTCCTGCTCGACGAGATCGACAAGCTCGGCGCGGACTGGCGGGGCGATCCGTCCTCGGCCCTGCTCGAGGTGCTCGACCCCGAGCAGAACAGCACCTTCCAGGACCACTACCTGGAGGTGGACTACGATCTCTCGGATGTGATGTTCGTTACCACTGCGAACTCGCTGCGCATGCCGCAGCCGCTGCTCGACCGGATGGAGATCATCCGCATCCCCGGCTACACCGAGGACGAGAAGGTCGAGATCGCCAAGCGCCACCTGATCCCGAAGGTGTCGGAGGCGAACGGACTGAAGCCCGACGAATGGTCGATCTCCGACGACGCGCTCAGGGACCTGATCCGCTACTACACGCGCGAGGCCGGGGTGCGGAACCTCGAGCGCGAGCTCGCCGGGCTCGCGCGGAAAGCCGTGCGCGAGATCGTGCAGAAGAAGCAGGGCAAGGTCGCCTTCACCCGCAAGAACCTCGAGAAGTTCGCCGGCGTGCGCAAGTTCCGCTACGGCGAGGCCGAGCTCGAGGACATGGTGGGTGTCGTCACCGGGCTGGCCTGGACCGAGGTGGGCGGCGAGCTTCTCTCGATCGAGGCCGTGCTGATGCCCGGCAAGGGCAACGTGAAGCACACTGGCAAGCTCGGCGACGTGATGCAGGAGAGCGTCCAGGCGGCGATGAGCTATGTGCGTTCGCGTGCGCTCTCCTTCGGGATCACGCCCCCGACCTTCGAGAAGCGCGACATCCACGTGCACGTGCCGGAGGGTGCGACGCCGAAGGACGGCCCCTCAGCGGGTGTGGCGATGGCGACCGCGATCGTCTCCGCGCTGACCGGCATTCCCGTGCGGCGCGAGATCGCCATGACCGGCGAGATCACCCTGCGCGGCCGCGTGCTGCCGATCGGCGGGCTGAAGGAGAAGCTGCTCGCCGCGCTGCGCGGCGGGCTGACCACGGTGCTGATCCCGAAGGAGAACGAGAAGGATCTCGCCGAGATCCCCGAGAACGTGAAGAAGGGGCTGAAGATCGTCCCGGTCGCCTCGGTCGACGAGGTGATGCGCGAGGCGCTGGTTCGGCTGCCCCAGCCGATCGACTGGGAGGAGCCGGCCGAGCCTGCGGCCGCGAAGCAGGAGACGGTCGCCGAGACGCGACTCGCGCACTGAGCCGGCCCGAGTCGCTGGACCGTTCGACGGGCGGCGCGGCGATGCGCCGCCCGTTTTGCGTCGCCGGCCGCGGAGTCGCGGCTTGGCGTGGCATGCGGACCCGCGGCCGGCGCGCATGAATGCCGAAAAACCGCGGTTTTCTGCGCCTTTCGAGCCGTGTTCGCATTGACGGCGAGGAAATCCGCTGCCTAGAGTGGATCACGGCGCCGGACTCGTGACCCGGTCCTGTGCCCGTCCGTTCCCGTCCCCCCACACGTGCAAGAGGGCAGCACTCGTGAACAAGAACGACCTCGTGGCGCATGTCGCCGACAAGACCGACCTCTCCAAGGCCAAGGCCGCCGAGGTGCTCGATGCGATCTTCGCCGCGATCGAGAGCGCGCTGAAGAAGAAGCAGGAAGTCCGCCTGGTCGGCTTCGGCACCTTCTCGACCAGCAAGCGCAAGGCGGGCAAGGGTCGCAATCCCCGCACGGGCGAGGAGATCAAGATCCCGGCCTCGGTCAGTGTCCGCTTCAAGGCCGGCAAGGGTCTCAAGGACGCGGTGAACTGACCCAGGCGGCGCAGGCTGTCGGCAGGGGGGCCGGTCCGCGGCGACGCGACCGGCCCTCTCGTCATCCGGCCCCTTGTCCGCCGTTCGGCCGCCCGCCTAGAACCTCGTCGGGCGGTTAGCTCAGCGGCAGAGCGCCTGCCTTACACGCAGGATGTCGGCGGTTCGATCCCGTCACCGCCCACCATCGCCGCAGCCACCTCGGCCCGCTTGACTTCACGCCCGGCCGCTCTTAATCCCGGCCCATCGCGCGGGTGTAGCTCAGTCGGTTAGAGCGCCGGCCTGTCACGCCGGAGGTCGCGGGTTCGAGCCCCGTCACTCGCGCCACTGGGCGTCGCGGCGCTGCCGCTGTCACGGTCCGCTTTCCCTCGCGCCAATGTCTGGAAAGCCGCGCCGGGCGCGGCTAATGTCGCAGCGCAGCGAAACCCGGCGGGTGCGGAGCACGCCCGCCGACGAGGACGGGCCACCCGATGGACGCGCTTCTCGCCGAGTATTTCCCGATCCTGGTCTTCATCGGGATCGCCGCCGCCATCGCCGTGGCGATGGTCGGCGCGAGCTTGGTGCTCGCGCGCCAGAACCCCGATCCGGAGAAGCTCTCCGCCTACGAATGCGGCTTCAGCCCCTTCGACGACGCGCGGCGCAAGTTCGACGTGCGCTTCTACCTGGTCGCGATCCTGTTCATCATCTTCGATCTCGAGGTGGCGTTCCTGTTTCCCTGGGCGGTGGCGCTGGCGGAGATCGGCTGGTTCGGCTTCGCCTCGATGATGGCCTTTCTCGGCGTCCTGACGGTCGGGTTCATCTACGAGTGGAAGAAGGGCGCGCTGGAATGGGAGTGAGCCGCGCACGGGAGGTCTTGCGATGAACACCGCGATCGCCTGGAACAGGGAGGCGCTGGCCCGCGGCCCCGCGCAGGATGCGGTGCTGAAGCAGGTCACCGACCACATGGCCGAGAAGGGCTTCGTGGTCGCGCAGCTCGACAGGCTGGTGAACTGGGCCCGCACCGGCAGCCTCTGGCCGATGACCTTCGGGCTCGCCTGCTGCGCGGTCGAGATGATCCACGCCTATATGAGCCGCTACGACCTCGACCGTTTCGGTATCATCCCGCGTGCCTCGCCGCGCCAGTCCGACGTGATGATCGTCGCCGGCACGCTGACCAACAAGATGGCGCCGGCGCTCCGCAAGGTCTACGACCAGATGCCCGAGCCGCGCTGGGTGATCAGCATGGGCAGCTGCGCCAATGGCGGCGGCTACTACCACTACAGCTACAGCGTGGTGCGCGGCTGCGACCGCGTGGTGCCGGTCGATGTCTACGTGCCGGGCTGCCCGCCGACGGCCGAGGCGCTCGTCTACGGCATCATGCAGCTGCAGAAGAAGATCCGCCGCACCGGCACCGTGCTGCGGCGCTGAAGGATCGTCGATCGTGTCTGATCCGCTCGAGGCCCTCGGGGCCCAGATCGCAGCCGCCTGCCCCGATGCCGTGATCGGCAGCGCGGTGACGCATGGCGAGCTTCGTCTCGAGGCGCGTCGCGAGATGCTGCTGCCGCTGATGCGCCGGCTTCGCGACGATCCGCGCTTTGCCTTCGTCCAGCTCATGGATCTCTGCGGGGTGGATTGGCCCGAACGGCCCGAGCGCTTCGACGTCGTCTACAACCTGCTCGCGCCGGTGCCGAACCGGCGCCTGCGCGTCGTCGTCGCCACCGACGAGGCGACGCCGGTGCCGTCGGTGGTGGAGATCTGGCCTGCCGCCGGCTGGTTCGAGCGCGAGGCCTGGGACCTCTTCGGCATCCTGTTCGAGGGCAACCCGGATCTGCGCCGTATCCTCACCGACTACGGCTTCGAGGGGCACCCCCTGCGCAAGGACTTCCCGCTCACGGGGCACGTGGAGGTGCGCTACGACGAGGAGCAGAAGCGCGTCGTCTATGAGCCGGTGCGCCTGACGCAGGAGTTCCGGAACTTCGACTTCCTCTCCCCCTGGGAGGGCATGACGACGCTGCCTGGCGACGAGAAGGTGCACCGTGGCTGACACGCCCGCGGGTGTGGAGATCCGCACCCACACGATGAATTTCGGGCCCCAGCATCCGGCCGCGCACGGCGTGCTGCGGCTGGTGCTCGAGATGGACGGCGAGGTGGTCGAACGCGCCGATCCGCATATCGGTCTGCTCCACCGCGGCACCGAGAAGCTGATCGAGTACAAGACCTACATGCAGGCGGTGCCGTATTTCGACCGGCTCGACTACGTCTCGCCGATGGCGCAGGAGCACGCCTTCGCGCTCGCGACGGAGAAGCTCCTCGGCATCGAGGTGCCGAAGCGGGGCCAGTACATCCGCGTGCTGTTCGCCGAGATCAGCCGCATCCTGAACCACCTTCTGAACCTCACCACCTACGCGATCGATGTCGGCGCGATCACGCCCGCGCTCTGGGGCTTCGAGGAGCGCGAGAAGCTCATGGAGTTCCACGAGGCGGCGTCGGGGGCCCGGCTGCACGCCAACTACTTCCGCCCGGGCGGCGTGGCGAAGGACCTGCCCGCGGGGCTGACCGACCGGATCGCCGAGTGGGCGGCGCGCTTCCCGCAGTTCATCGACGATCTCGAGACGCTCCTGACCGAGAACCGGATCTGGAAGCAGCGCACGGTCGATATCGGCGTGATGCCGCTCGAGGATGCCCTCGCCTGGGGCTGGTCGGGCCCCTGCCTGCGCGCCTCGGGCGCGGCGTGGGATCTGCGCAAGGCGCAGCCCTACGACACCTATGCCGAGCTCGACTTCGACATTCCCGTCGGGCGCAACGGCGATTGCTACGACCGCTACCTCGTCCGCGTCGCCGAGATGCGCGAGAGCCTGAAGATCATCGACCAGTGCCTCACACGCATGCCGGACGGGCCGGTCAAGGTGCAGGACAACAAGATCGTGCCCCCTTCGCGCAGCGAGATGAAGCGCTCGATGGAGGCGCTGATCCACCACTTCAAGCTCTACACCGAGGGCTATCACGTGCCGGCGGGCGAGACCTACACCGTGGTGGAGGCGCCGAAGGGCGAGTTCGGCGTCTATCTCGTGGCGGACGGCACGAACCGGCCGTACCGCTGCAAGATCAGGGCGCCGGGCTTCGCGCATCTGCAGGCGATGGACCGGCTGTCGAAGGGGCACATGCTGGCCGACGCGGTGGCGATCATCGGCTCGCTCGACATCGTCTTCGGGGAGATCGACCGATGAGCGGCCCCGCGCGCTGGAGCCCCGCGCGGCCCTATCCGGGCGGTCCGGAGACCTTCGCCTTCACCCCCGCCTATCGCGAGCAGGCGGAGAAGCACATCAGGAAGTATCCGCCCGGTCGCCAGGCGAGTGCGGTGAAGGCGCTGCTCGACCTCGCGATGCGCCAGATGGAGGAGGAGACCGGCGCACGCTGGCTGCCGCGCGCGGCGATGGAGCACGTGGCTGACATCCTCGAGATGCCGCGCATCCGCGTCTACGAGGTCGCGTCCTTCTACACGATGTTCAAGACGCGGCCCGTCGGCCGCCATCATCTGCAGGTCTGCACGACGACACCGTGCTGGCTGCGCGGCTCCGACGCGGTGCTTGCGGCGTGCCGCAAGGCCGCCGGCAACGTGCCGGACGGGGAGATCTCGGCGGACGGGATGTTCTCGGTCGAGGAGGTCGAGTGCCTGGGCGCCTGCGTCAACGCGCCGGTGCTGTGGGTGGGCGACGGTTTCTACGAGGACCTGGACGGGCCGGCAACGGAACGGATCCTCGAGGCGCTGAGGCGCGGCGAACGCCCACCCTACGGCTCGGCGATCGGCCGCATGGGCTCGGCCCCCGAGGGCGGGCCGACCACGCTGACCGACCTCCCGACGCCGCCCGAGAAGACCCCGGCGGAGTGAGCGCGATGCTTGCGGACAAGGACCGCATCTTCACCAATCTCTACGGCCAGCATGACTGGCGGCTCGCCGGCGCGCGCGCGCGGGGCGACTGGGACGGCACGAAGGAGCTGATCGCCAAGGGGCGCGACTGGATCGTCGAGGCGGTGAAGGATTCGGGCCTGCGCGGCCGCGGCGGCGCGGGCTTCCCGACGGGTCTCAAGTGGTCGTTCATGCCCAAGCAGCAGGGCGAGCGGCCGCACTACCTGGTCGTCAACGCCGACGAGTCCGAGCCGGGCACCTGCAAGGACCGCGACATCATGCGCTTCGATCCGCACAAGCTGATCGAAGGCTGCCTGCTCGCCGGCGTCGGCATGGGCGCGCATGTCGGCTACATCTACATCCGCGGCGAGTTCTACCAGGAGTACAAGCACCTCCAGCACGCGATCGACGAGGCCTACGAGGCCGGGCTGATCGGCAGGAACGCATGCGGGTCGGGGTTCGACTTCGACCTCTACGTCACGCGCGGCGCCGGCGCCTATATCTGCGGCGAGGAGACGGCGCTCATCGAAAGCCTCGAGGGCAAGAAGGGCATGCCGCGGCTGAAGCCGCCGTTTCCCGCGGCCGTCGGCCTCTACGGCTGCCCGACCACGGTGAACAACGTCGAGTCGATCGCGGTGGTGCCGACGATCCTGCGCCGGGGGCCGGCCTGGTTCGCCTCGATCGGAAGGCCGAAGAACACCGGCACCAAGGTGTTCTGCATCTCGGGCCACGTGAACAAGCCGTGCAATGTCGAGGAGGCGCTCGGCATCCCGATGCGCGAACTGATCGAGCGCTACGCCGGCGGCGTGCGCGGCGGCTGGGACAACCTCCTCGCGGTGATCCCGGGCGGCTCCTCGGTGCCGCTCCTGCCGAAGGAGATCTGCGACACGGTGCTGATGGATTTCGACTCGCTGCGCGAGGTGAAGTCCGGCCTCGGCACCGCCGCGGTGATCGTGATGGACAAGTCCACCGACGTGATCGCCGCGATCGCGCGGCTGGCGAAGTTCTACAAGGTCGAGTCCTGCGGGCAGTGCACGCCGTGCCGCGAAGGCACGGGGTGGATGTGGCGCGTGATGGAGCGGATGGTGCGGGGCCGTGCGGAGATCGAGGAGATCGATGTGCTGGAGCAGGTGACGCGCCAGGTCGAGGGCCACACGATCTGCGCGCTCGGCGACGCGGCGGCCTGGCCGATCCAGGGCCTGATCCGACACTTCCGCCCGCTGATGGAGGAGCGCATCCGCGCCGCCAAGGCGGGGCGTGCGCGGCCGATGCCGATGGCGGCGGAGTAGAGCGATGCCCAAGCTCACGATCGACGGCCTCGAGGTCGAGGTCCCGCACGGCGCCACCGTCCTGCAAGCCTGCGAGCTCGCCGGCAAGGAGATCCCGCGCTTCTGCTACCACGAGCGCCTCTCGATCGCCGGCAATTGCCGCATGTGCCTGGTCGAGCTCGAGAAGGCCCCGAAGCCGATCGCCTCCTGTGCCTACCCCGCCGCGGACAACATGGTGATCCGCACCGACTCGCCGATGGTGAAGGCCGCACGGCGCGGCGTGATGGAGTTCCTGCTGATCAACCATCCGCTCGACTGTCCGATCTGCGACCAGGGCGGCGAGTGCGACCTGCAGGACCAGGCCGTGGCCTACGGGTTCGACCGCAGTCGCTACGCCGAGAACAAGCGGGCGGTGCCGGACAAGAACCTGGGTCCGCTCATCAAGACCATCATGACGCGCTGCATCCACTGCACGCGTTGCATCCGCTTCGCCGCCGAAGTGGCCGGCGTGCCAGAGCTCGGCGCGACCGGGCGCGGCGAGGCGATGGAGGTCGGCACCTATGTCGAGCGGGCGCTCTCCTCCGAGCTCTCCGGCAACATGATCGATCTCTGCCCGGTGGGCGCTCTCACCTCGAAGCCCTATGCCTTCGTCGCGCGGCCCTGGGAGCTCAGGAAGACCGACAGCATCGACGTCACCGACGCGCTCGGCTCCTGGATCCGCGTGGACAGCCGCGGGCCGCAGGTGCTGCGGATCCTGCCGCGACTGAACGACGACATCAACGAGGAGTGGATCAGCGACAAGGCGCGCTTCTCCTGCGACGGGCTTGCGCGCCGGCGCATCGACCGGCCTTGGGTGCGGCGCGACGGCAGGCTCGTCGAGACGGGCTGGGCCGAGGCCTTCGATGCGATCGCCGCGCGGCTGAGGGGACTCGCCGGCGAGCGCATCGCCGCGATCGCGGGCGACCAGGCCGATCTCGAGTCGATGGCTGCGGTCAAGGACCTCTTCGCCGCGCTCGGCAGCGCGAATCTCGACTGCCGCCAGGACGGCGCGCGGCTCGATGCCGCGCGGCGCGACTTCTACCTCTTCAACTCGACGATCGCGGGCATCGATCGTGCCGGGGCGGCACTGCTGATCGGCACCAACCCGCGCTGGGAGGCTGCGGTGCTGAACGCGCGGCTGCGCCGGCGCTGGCTTGGCGGGAAGTTCGCGGTCGGGCTGATCGGCGAGGCGCGCGACCTGACCTACCGCTACGACCACCTCGGCACCGACCCGTCCGCGCTGCACGCGCTGCTCGGTGGCGGCGGGTTCGCCGAGATCCTGCGCGCGGCCGAGCGGCCGATGATCATCCTCGGCCAGGGCGCGCTCGCGCGGCCCGACGGCGCGGCCGTGCTTGCCGCCGCCTGGACGCTCGCGCGCAATGTCGGCGCGCTCACCGCCGACTGGCACGGCTTCAACGTGCTGCACACGGCCGCGGCGCGCGTGGGCGGGCTCGACATCGGCTTCCTGCCGGGGCCGGAGGGCCGCGACCTCCACGGCATCCTCGACGGCGCGCGCTCGGGCGAGGTCGAGGTCGTGCTCTCGCTCGGCGCCGACGAGCTCGACCCGGCCGATCTGGGGCGCGCCTTCGTCGTCCACATCGGCACGCATGGGGGCCCGATGGCCGCGCGCGCGGACGTATTGCTGCCGGGCGCGGCCTATACCGAGAAGGACGCGACCTACGTCAGCACCGAAGGCCGCGTGCAGCGGACCGAGCGCGCGGTATTCCCGCCGGGCGAGGGGCGCGAGGACTGGGCGATCATCCGCGCGCTCTCCGAGGTGCTCGGCCGGACGCTGCCCTACGACACGCTTGACGAACTGCGCGCCCGGCTGGCGCGCGAAGAGCGTCTCGCGCATCCCCTCGGCGGCGGCTGCGTCGACCTCGCCGGGCCCTCGGGCGATCCGGCGGCGATGGGCGAGGCGCCCTTCGCCTCGCCGATCCGCGACTTCTGGCGCACCGATCCGATCGGCCGCGCCTCGCCGACCATGGCCGAGTGCAGCGCGCTGTTCGGCCGGCCCCAGGCGATGGCGGCGGAGTGACGACGATGATCGCCGACTTTCTCGCCACGCCGGTCGGACAGTTCGTCTTCATCGTCGCCGCGATCCTCGCGATCATGATCCCGGTGCTGATCGGGGTCGCCTATCTGACCTATGCCGAGCGCAAGGTGCTGGCGGCGATGCAGCTGCGGAAGGGGCCGAACGTGGTCGGGCCTTTCGGCCTGTTCCAGCCCTTCGCGGACGCGATCAAGCTGATGATGAAGGAGACGGTGATCCCGTCGGGATCGAACCGTCTGCTGTTCCTCATGGCGCCGATGCTCACCTTCGGGCTCGCGCTGATCGCCTGGGCGGTGATCCCGTTCGGGCCCGGGCTGGTGCTGGCCGATATCAATGTCGGTGTGCTCTACCTGTTCGCGATCTCGTCGCTCGGTGTCTACGGAATCATCATCGCCGGCTGGGCGTCGAACTCGAAATACGCTTTCCTCGGCGCGCTGCGCTCGGCCGCGCAGATGGTCTCCTACGAGGTCTCGATCGGCTTCGTGATCATCACCGTGCTGCTCTGCGTGGGCAGCCTGAACCTCAGCCGGGTGGTCGAGGCGCAGCGGGACCTCTGGTTCTTAATCCCGCTCTTTCCGATGTTCGTCGTGTTCTTCATCTCGGCACTCGCCGAGACGAATCGCGCGCCGTTCGACCTACCGGAGGGCGAGAGCGAGATCGTCGCCGGGTTCTTCGTCGAGTACTCCTCGATGTCGTTCGCGCTCTTCTTCCTCGGCGAATACGCGAACATGATCCTGATGAGCGCGATGACGACGATCCTGTTCCTGGGAGGCTGGCTGCCGCCCTTCGACGTCGCGCCGCTCAACTGGGTCCCCGGGCCGATCTGGTTCGCGCTCAAGATCGCGCTCTGCCTGTTCGTCTTCCTCTGGGTGCGCGCGACCTTCCCGCGCTACCGCTACGACCAGCTCATGCGGCTCGGCTGGAAGGTGTTCCTGCCGCTCAGCCTGCTCTGGGTGGCGCTGACCTCGGGCGCCTTGATGCTGTTCGGCTGGCTGCCGAGCCCGGCGTGATGACGGAGGAGCGATCGTGACGACGACCGGTTGCCGTGCGCGGCCGCGGGGTCTAGGAACCGAGCCGCGCCGCGCATTGCCAACGGAGGCGTGACATGGGCTTCATGGACCGCACCGCACGCTCGCTGCTGCTCTCCGAGCTCGTCTCGGGCATGGCGCTCACGCTGCGCTACTTCTTCAGGCCCAAGGTCACAATCAACTACCCCTACGAGAAGGGCCCGCTGAGCCCGCGCTTCAAGGGCGAACATGCGCTGCGCCGCTACCCGAACGGCGAGGAGCGCTGCATCGCCTGCAAGCTCTGCGAGGCGATCTGCCCGGCCCAGGCGATCACCATCGAGGCGGAGCCGCGCGAAGACGGGTCGCGCCGCACGACCCGATACGACATCGACATGACGAAGTGCATCTACTGCGGCCTCTGTGAGGAGGCCTGCCCGGTGGATGCGATCGTCGAGGGGCCGAACTTCGAGTTCTCGGCCGAGACGCGCGAGGAGCTGATGTACAACAAGGAGAAGCTGCTCGCGAACGGCGACCGCTGGGAGGCCGAGATCGCCGCGCGCCTCCAGGCCGACGCGCCCTATCGCTGAGGCGACCGGCCGTGATCGCCACGCTCGCCTTCTACCTGTTCGCCGCGGTCCTGCTCGCCTCGGCCACCATGGTCGTGGTGGCGCGCAACCCCGTGCACGCGGTGCTGTTCCTGATCCTCGCCTTCTTCAACGCCTCGGCGCTGTTCCTGCTCGCAGGCGCCGAGTTCCTCGCGCTGATCCTGGTAATCGTCTATGTCGGGGCGGTCGCGGTGCTGTTCCTGTTCGTCGTCATGATGCTGGACGTGAACTTCGCCGAACTGCGCGAGGGCTTCGTGCGCTACCTGCCGATCGGCGGCGTCATCGGCGGCATCCTGCTGGTCGAGCTCCTGCTGGTCGGCACGGCCTGGACGATCTCGCCGCAGGCGCCGCTGCTGCTCGCCGAGCCGGTGCCGGAGGCGGTGACCAACACCAGGGCGCTCGGGCGCCTGCTCTACACCGACTACGTCTACCTGTTCCAGGCGGCCGGCTTGGTGCTGCTGGTGGCGATGGTCGGCGCGATCGTGCTGACGCTGCGCGACCGGCCGGGCGTGCGGCGCCAGAATGTCGGTGCGCAGCTTGCCCGCGCGCGTGATGCGACGCTTGCGGTGGTGAAGGTCGCGCCCGGCGCCGGGCTGACGGTGGTGCCGAAGCCCGAGCCGAAGCCCGACCCGGAACCTGTCGAGCACGGCCATGGCGGCCATCACGGGGGAGGGCATTGAGCCATGGTCGTCGGGCTCGATCACTACCTCGCGGTCGCCGCGATCCTGTTCACCCTCGGCATCTTCGGCATCTTCCTGAACCGGAAGAACGTGATCGTCATCCTGATGTCTGTCGAGCTGATGCTGCTGGCTGTGAACATCAACCTGGTCGCCTTCTCGGCCGCGCTCGGCGACCTGACGGGGCAGATCTTCACCATGCTGGTCTTGACCGTCGCGGCGGCCGAAGCCGCGATCGGTCTCGCGATCGTGGTGGTCTATTTCCGCAACCGCGGCTCGATCGCGGTCGAGGACATCCGCGTGATGAAGGGCTGAGGGGGCGATGATCGAGGCCGGCTCCGTCTTCTTCCCCCTGCTCGGCGCATTGGTCGCCGGGTTCCTCGGTCGCGCGATCGGCGACCGCGGTGCGCAGGTCGCGACCGTCGGCTGCATGACGCTCGCTTCGCTCTGCGGGGTCTGGCTGTTCTTCGACGTCGCCTTCGCGGGCAATGCGCGCACCGTGGAGCTCGGCACCTGGATCGCCTCGGGCACGCTCGAGGCGTCCTGGGCGCTCAGGTTCGACACGCTGTCGGCGGTGATGGTCGGAATGGTGACGGTGATTTCGACCCTGATCCATCTGTACAGCGTCGGCTACATGAGCCATGACCGCTCGATCCCGCGCTTCATGGCGTATCTCTCGCTGTTCACCTTCGCCATGCTGATGCTGGTGACGGCCGACAACCTCGTTCAGCTGTTCTTCGGCTGGGAAGGGGTCGGGCTGTGCTCCTACCTGCTGATCGGCTTCTGGTACGACCGCGAGAGCGCCAACGCCGCGGCGATCAAGGCGTTCCTGGTCAACCGCGTGGGCGACATCGGCTTCGCGCTCGGCATCGCCGGGGTCTACATGCTGACCGACAGCGTGGCGTTCGATGCGATCTTCGCCGCCGTGCCCGCGCTGACCGGGCGCACGATCGACGTCGCCGGCATCTCCGTCAACGCCGTCGAGCTCTGCGGCGTGCTGCTGTTCATCGGCGCGATGGGCAAGTCGGCGCAGCTCTTCCTGCACACCTGGCTGCCCGACGCGATGGAGGGCCCGACCCCGGTCTCGGCGCTGATCCATGCCGCGACCATGGTGACGGCCGGCGTGTTCCTGGTCGCACGGATGAGCCCGCTCTTCGAGCTCGCGCCCTTCGCGCTCTCGGTCGTCACCGTGATCGGCGCCTCCACCGCGCTGTTCGCCGCCACCGTCGGCTGCGTGCAGAACGACATCAAGCGCGTGATCGCCTACTCGACCTGCTCGCAGCTCGGCTACATGTTCTTCGCCGCCGGGGTCTCGGCCTATCCGGCGGCGATCTTCCACCTGTTCACCCATGCCTTCTTCAAGGCGCTCCTGTTCCTCGGCGCGGGCAGCGTGATCCACGCCATGGGCGACGAGCAGGACATCCGCAGGATGGGCGGGATCTGGCGCAAGGTGCCGATCACCTATGCCGTGATGTGGATCGGTTCGCTCGCACTCGCCGGCGTGCCGTTCTTCGCCGGCTACTACTCGAAGGACATGGTGCTCGAGGTCGCCTGGGCGGCCGGTACCGGTGTCGGCCGCTACGCTTTCGTCTGCGGCATCCTCGCCGCCTTCCTGACCGCGTTCTACTCCTGGCGTCTGCTCATCCTGACCTTCCACGGTGCACCGCGCGCGGATGCGCACACCATGGAGCACGTGCACGAGAGCCCGCCCGTGATGACGGTGCCGTTGATCCTGCTCGCGCTCGGCGCCGTGGTGGCGGGCGCGGTCTTCTACGACCCCTTCGTCGGCCACCACTTCGGCGAATTCTGGCGCGAGGCGATCCGGATCGCACCCGGCAACCACGCCATGGAGGCGGCCCACGATGTCGCCCTCTGGGTGAAGCTGCTGCCGGTGCTGATGGGCGTCTCGGGCATCGCCACCGCCTATCTGCTCTACATGGTGTTCCCGACCGTGCCGGCGCTGCTCGCCGAGCGGTTCCGCGGCCTCTACCTGTTCCTGCTGAACAAGTGGTACTTCGACGAGCTTTACGACCGGCTGTTCGTCCGCCCGGCGATGCGCCTCGGCGTGGCCCTCTGGAAGGGCGGCGACGGCGGGATCATCGACCGCTTCGGTCCCGACGGATTGGCCGCCGCGACGGTGCGCGCCACCCGCGCGATCGTGCGCGTGCAGACCGGGCTCGTCTACCACTACGCCTTCGCGATGCTGATCGGCATCGTCGTTCTGGTGACGCTGTTCGCGACGGGACGGCTCTGAGATGAATGCGCTTGGCTTCCCGCTCCTGTCGCTGATCACCTTCCTGCCGCTCGCGGGGGCGGCGATCATCGCCTCGGTGCGCGGCGACGAGGAGACGGTCGCGCGCAACGCGCGCTGGACCGCGCTCTGGACCTCCGGGATCGTGCTCCTGCTCTCGCTGATCCTGTGGTTCCGCTTCGACCGCACCACCGCCGAGTTCCAGTTCGTCGAGCGTGCCGTGTGGCTCGGCGAGTGGGGCATCGGCTACCACATGGGCGTGGACGGGCTCTCGGTGCTGTTCGTCCTGCTCTCCACCGCCCTGACGCCGATCTGCGTGGTCGCCTCCTGGGAGTCGATCACGGCGCGGGTGCGTGAATACATGATCGCCTTCCTGGTGCTCGAGACCATGATGGTCGGGATGTTCTGCGCGCTCGACTTCGTGGTGTTCTACGTGTTCTTCGAGGGCGTTCTGATCCCGATGTTCCTGATCATCGGGGTGTGGGGCGGGCCGCGGCGCGTCTATGCCGCGTTCAAGTTCTTCCTCTACACGCTGCTTGGTTCGGTGCTGATGCTGCTCGCGCTGATCTGGCTCTATCTCGACGCAGGCACCACCGACATCCCGACCCTGATCGCGCACCGTGTGGCGCCGGCCGCGCAGGTCTGGCTGTTCCTCGCCTTCTTCGCCTCCTTCGCGGTAAAGGTGCCGATGTGGCCGCTGCACACCTGGCTGCCGGATGCGCATGTGGAAGCGCCGACGGCGGGCAGCGTGATCCTGGCAGGGGTGCTGCTGAAGATGGGCGGGTACGGGTTCCTGCGCTTCTCGCTGCCGATGCTGCCCGATGCCTCCGCCGAGCTCGCGCCCTTCGTCTTCGCGCTCTCGATCGTGGCGATCATCTACACCTCGCTGGTGGCGCTCGCGCAGACCGACGTGAAGAAGCTGATCGCCTATTCCTCGGTCGCGCATATGGGGCTCGTCACGCTCGGGCTCTTCACCTTCAACACCCAGGGGATCGAGGGCGCGATCTTCCAGATGCTGAGCCACGGCATCGTCTCGGGCGCGCTCTTCCTTGTGGTCGGCGTGATCTACGACCGGATGCACACGCGCGAGATCGCCGCCTATGGCGGGCTCGTGCACCGGATGCCGCGCTACGCCCTGTTCTTCATGCTGTTCACGATGGCTTCGGTCGGGCTGCCCGGCACCTCGGGCTTCGTCGGCGAGTTCCTGGCGATTGTCGGTGCCTGGCAGGTGAACCGGCTGCTTGCGCTGCTGGCGGCGACGGGGATGGTGCTGGGTGCTGCCTACATGCTCTGGCTCTACCGGCGCGTGATCTTCGGCCTGCTGACCAAGAACGAGCTCAAGCACCTGCTCGACCTCTCGCCGCGCGAGGTGGCGGTGTTCGCCCCGCTTGCGGTTCTCACGCTGTGGATGGGGATCTACCCGTCCTCGTTCAGCAGTTTCTATGCCGCCTCGGTCGCCAATCTGATCGCCCAGCACCAGGCGGCGATCCAGGCGACGCGGCAGCTCGCGGGGCTGTGACACCGATGGAGAGCGCCCTGAACTGGCACGCCGCGATCCCCGAACTCGCGCTCGCCTGCCTCGGCATGGCGGCGTTGATGCTCGGCGTCTTCATGCGCCGCGGCGCAACGCTCGCCGTGACGATGTTCACTCTCGCGTCGCTGCTGCTGGTTGCCATGCTCGTGCTCGCCGCCGATGCGCCGGTCGTCGCCTTCGACGGGCTGTTCGTGCTCGATGCCTTCGCCGTCTTCACCAAGGTGCTGGTGCTTCTTTCTGCCGCGCTCGCACTCGTCCTCGCGCTCGACTGGAACGAGAAGGAGGGGATCGATCGCTTCGAGTATCCGGTCCTGGTGCTGCTTGCGACCGTCGGTATGATGGCGATGGTCTCGGCCAACGACCTGATGAGCCTCTATCTCGGGCTCGAACTCTCCTCGCTCTCGCTCTATGTGCTCGCCGCGATCCACCGCGACGACCTGCGCGCGACCGAGGCGGGGCTGAAGTACTTCGTGCTCGGCGCGGTCGCCTCGGGGATGCTGCTCTACGGCAGCTCGCTGGTCTACGGCTTCTCGGGCTCCACCCGCTTCGCCGGCATTGCCGCCGCGATCGAGGCAGGGCCCGCTTCGCTCGGGCTGATCACCGGCCTCTGCTTCGTCGCCGCCGGGCTCGCCTTCAAGGTCTCGGCCGTGCCGTTCCACATGTGGACGCCCGACGTGTATGAGGGCGCGCCGACGCCTGTGACCGCGTTCTTCTCGATCGCGCCCAAGCTCGCCGCGGTCGGGCTGTTCCTGCGTGTCATGACCGGACCGTTCGGCGAGGCGGCGGGGCAGTGGACGCAGATCATCGTGCTGATCGCGATCGCCTCGATGCTGCTCGGCGCCTTCGCCGCGATCGGGCAGAGCAACATCAAGCGGCTGATGGCCTATTCCTCGATCGGCCATATCGGCTACGCGCTGATCGGGCTCGCGGCCGGCACCGAGGAGGGCATCCGCGGCGTGCTCGTCTACATGGCGATCTACATCGTCATGAACGCCGGCACCTTCGGCTGCATCGTCGCCATGCGGCGCGAGGGCCGGGCCTCGGAGCGGATCGAGGATCTCGCGGGGCTCGGCGCAACCGCGCCCGGCCTCGCCTTCGCCCTCACCGTCTTCATGTTCTCGATGGCGGGCATCCCGCCGCTAGCCGGATTCTTCGGCAAGTTCTACGTGTTCATGGCGGCGGTGCAGGCGGGGCTCTGGCCGCTTGCGGTGATCGGCGTGCTTGCCTCGGTGGTCTCGGCCTTCTACTACCTGCGCATCGTCAAGGTGATGTATTTCGACCCGGCGCAACCCGCATTCGATCCGCGCCCCGCCACGGTCGGCGTGGTGGTCGCCGGGACGACGCTGTTCACCGCATTGTTCGCGCTGGCGCCCGCCCCGCTCGTCGCGGCGGCCGGCACTGCGGCGCGCGCGCTCGTCGGGGGATGACGGCAACGCGCGCGCGGATCGAGCGCCACGCGAGCCTCCCCTCGACCAGCGACCGCGCGATGGCGCTCGCCGAGGCGGGCGAGGGAGCCTGGACCGCCGTGCTCGCGGATGAGCAGACGGCGGGGCGCGGGCGCCACGGCCGGCGCTGGCTCTCGCCGCGCGGCAATCTGCATCTCTCCGTCGTGCTCGATGCGGGGGCGGCGGCGCCGGGCGGGCTCGGCCTGCTCGCCGGACTGGCAGCCGGCGAGGCGATCGCGCCGCTGCTTCCCGATGATGCCGCGTTCCGGCTGAAATGGCCGAACGACCTGATGGTCGCCGGGCGCAAGCTCGGTGGCGTCCTGGTCGAGGCGGGCAGGCGGCGCGACGGCGCCCCGTGGGCGGTTGCCGGGATCGGCGTCAACCTAGTCGCCCATCCTGACGAGGCCGACCGGCCGGCGATCTCGCTCGCAGCACTTGGCATCGTCCCGCCCGCGCCACAGACGCTCGCCGCGGCGATCATCGACCGGCTGATCGCGTGGAGCGCGCGCGCCCGCTCCGACGGGTTCGCTGCCATCGTCGCTGCCTGGCAGCGCCACGCCCAGGCACCCGGAACCCCCGTCTCCGTGCGGCTGCCGACCGGCCCGATCGCCGGCCGCTATGCCGGGCTCGACAACGACGGCGCGCTGCTCGTCGCGCTGGAGGACGGCCGCACCCGGCGGGTCGTCACCGGCGAGGTCTTCGCGGGAGGCTGATCCGATGCTGCTCGCCATCGATGCCGGCAACACGAACGTTGTGTTCGCGGTCTGGGACGGCACGTCGTGGCGCGGCCGCTGGCGCATCGCCACAGTGGCCGACCGCACGGCGGACGAGTACGCGGTCTGGCTGCTTCAATTGATGGCCTGGCAGGGGCTGGTGCCGGCCGACATCCACGCCGCCGCGATCGCCTGCGTGGTGCCGAACGCACTCTACAACCTGCGCCGGCTCTGCCGAGACCGTTTCGGGGTCGAGGCGATGGTGACGCGTGCGGATCTCGACTGGGGCTTCGCGATCCGCACCGACAACCCGCGCGAGGTCGGCGCCGACCGGCTGGTGAATGCGCTCGCCGCGCGCGCCCGCTACCCGCGCCCGCTCGTGGTGATCGATTTCGGCACCGCGACCACCTTCGACGTCGTCGATGCTGCGGGCGACTACATCGGCGGCGTGATAGCACCGGGCATCAATCTCTCGCTCGACGCGCTGCATCGCGCCGCCGCCGCGCTGCCGCGCATCAGCATCGGCCGGCCGCAGGCCGTGGTCGGCCGCTCGACCGTGCCGGCGATGCAGTCGGGTGTCTACTGGGGCTATGTCGGGCTGATCGAGGGCATCACACGGCGGATCGAGGCCGAGCTCGAACAGAAGGTCACGGTGATCGCGACCGGCGGGCTCGCGCCCTTGTTCATGGACGGCACCGCGGCCATCCAGCATCTCGATCCCGATCTCACCCTCGACGGGCTCGTTTTGCTCGCCGAGCGCAACATGAAGGCTGAAGCGTGACCTTGGCCCACGACGATCTCGCCTTCCTGCCGCTCGGCGGGACCGGCGAGATCGGCATGAACCTGAACCTCTACCACGCCGACGGCGCCTGGCTCGCGATCGACTGCGGCATCGGCTTCGGCGACGCGGACCGTCCTGACATCGAGATCATGGTGCCGGATGCGGGCTTCCTCGCCGAGCGCAGGCGCACCCTGCGCGCGCTCGTCATCACGCACGCGCACGAGGATCATCTCGGTGCCGTCGCCTGGCTCTGGCCCGCGCTGGAATGCCCGGTCTACGCGACGCCCTTCGCCGCGGCGGTGCTTCGGCGCAAGCTCGCCGAGCGCCAGCTGCTCGGCCGCGTTCCGCTCGCCACCATCGAGCCAGGGGGCAGGCTCGCGCTCGCACCCTTCGATCTCCGCTTCATCCGCATGGCGCACTCCATCCCGGAGGCGCAGGCGGTGGCGATCCGCACGCGCCACGGCCTCATCCTGCACACGGGCGACTGGAAGCTCGACCCCAACCCCCTGGTGGGTCCGCCCACCGACGAGGCCGCACTCGCCGCACTCGGCGAGGAGGGGGTGGACGTGATGGTGTGCGACAGCACGAACGCGATGGTGGAGGGCCATTCGGGCAGCGAGGCGGAGGTGCGACGCAACCTCACCGCCCTGATCCGGCGCCTGAAGGGGCGCGTCGCCGTGACCTGCTTCGCCACGAATGTCGCGCGCATCGAATCGATCGCGCTCGCCGCGCGGAGCGCCGGGCGCAGCGTGGCGATCGTCGGCCGCGCGTTCCGCAACATCGTCGCCGCCGCGCGCGAGACGGGCTATCTCGCGTCGCTGCCGGAGTTCGTGGAGGAGGACGAGGCCGGCTACCTGCCGGACGACTCCGTGCTGTTCCTGGTCGCCGGCAGCCAGGGCGAGCCGCGCTCGGCGCTCTCGCGCATCGCCGCGGACACGCACCCGAACGTCTCTCTGGGCGAGGGCGACACGGTGATCTATTCCTCGCGCGTGATCCCGGGGAACGAGCGCGCGATCCTGCGCGTGCAGGACCAGTTCGTGCGCCGCGGTGTCACGGTGATGACCGAGCGCGACCACATGGTGCACGTCTCCGGCCATCCGGCGCGCGACGAGCTGCGCCGGCTCTACGCCCTCGTGCGGCCGAAGCACGTCGTGCCGGTGCACGGCGAGTGGCGCCACATGAGCGAGCACGCCGCGCTCGCACGCGAACTGGGCGCGATCCCGCACGTGATCGAGGATGGCGACATCCTGCGCCTCGCGCCCGGGCCGGTCACGGTGATCGACAGCGCGCCCGCCGGCAAGCTCGCGGTGGACGGCGACCGGCTGCTGCCGATCGGCGGCGAGGTGCTGGCGGCGCGGCGGCGGATGCTCGAACACGGTCTGGTGGTCGCCTCGCTCGCGCTGGACGGGGCGGGGCGGCTGGTCGGCCGGCCGCGCCTCTCGGGGCCTGGCGTGTTCGAGGCGGGCGCGAAC
>NZ_VIKA01000200.1 GCF_006704265.1 Elioraea sp. Yellowstone
GCGCCAGGGCGGTCGCGGAACGCGCCCACCTGCACGGCCCAGCCGACGGCGGCGTGTGCCGGCACGGCGGCAGCGGCGCGCGCGACCAGGCGGATCGGCGGGCCGGCCGAGGCGGTGCGCAGTTCCGAGCCGCGGAAGCCCTGGTCAAGCAGTTCGGCCATGTGCCGGTCGCGCTCGGCCGCGGAGGCGCCGCCCAGCACGACGCCGACCAGGCGACGCCCGTCGCGCACCGCGGAGGCGACCAGGTTGAAGCCGGAGGCGCGGATGTAGCCGGTCTTGATGCCGTCGGCACCGTCGTAGGAGGCGAGCAGGCGATTGTGGTTGCGGTGCAGCTGCCCGCGCAGGCGGAAGGAGTCGGTGGAGAAGTAGCGGTACTCGGCCGGGAAGTCGCGCAGCAGGCGGATGCCGAGGGTCGCCATGTCGCGCGCGGTGGTGACCTGCGCCGGATCCGGCAGGCCCGAGGCGTTGCGGAACACGGTGTCGCGCATGCCGAGCTGGCGCGCCTTCAGCGTCATCAACCGGGCGAAGTTCTGCTCGCTGCCGCCGAGCGTCTCGGCGATCGCCGCGGCGGCATCGTTGGCGGAGCGGGTGACGATGGCGAGCAGCGCCTGTTCGAGCGTGATGCGGCTTCCCGCCGGCAGGCCGAGCTTGGAGGGCGGGCGCGCGGCGGCGTGCGCCGACATCGTCACCGGCGTCGACCAGCGTGCGCGCCCGTCCCGTACCGCCTCGAACACCATGTAGGCGGTCATCATCTTGGTCAGGCTCGCGGGATGGCGCCGCGCGTCGGCGTCGTGGGCGAACAGCACGCGGCCGGTGGCGGCCTCGACGACGATCGCGGCATAGCGGTCGGAGCCGATCTGCGCCGAGGCGGGCGCGGCGGCGGAGAGGGCGAGGACGAGGCCGAGGACGGCGGCACGCAGGCTCGGGATCCGCATCGGGGTCAGGCGCGGCAGGAGCAGGACATGGGCGATCCTTATGGTTCGGCCGAGTCGCACCCCGGCCATGCCTGGGAAGGCTAGGCGTCCTGGGGCCCCCTGTCCACAGGAAATCGCGTAAAGGCAATGGGTTGTAAAGAGATACTTAAGGATACGCGCCGGTCGCCGGTGCATCCGGCCGGAATGCCGGTCATGTTGCGGTGCAACATTCTTCTTGACGCATCGCCACGTGTGCGCCATCTAACCCTCATGCTGCACCGCAGCATCATGTTCCCACTGTGATGCGAAAGAGGACCCACCCATGACCACCAGGACCAAGGCGACCGCCACCGTCGTCGACACCGCCGCCGAGGCGGCGCAGAACGGCTTCGAGCAGGCGCAGGCCGCGTTCAAGGCCCAGTTCGACGAGGCCGCCAAGCACGCCGCCGTCGCCCAGAAGGGCCTCGAGCAGGCCTTCGAGCTCGGCAAGGGCCATGTCGAGGCGCTGATCAAGAGCTCGACGATCTGGGCCGAGGGCGTGCAGGAGCTGGCCAAGGCCGCCCTCGCCGCCAACCAGGCCGCGTTCGAGGAGGGCATCGCCAATGCCCGCGCGCTCGCGGCCGTGAAGAGCGTGCGCGAGGCGGTCGAGCTGCAGACCGGCTTCGCCAAGGCCGTGTTCGAGAAGTTCGTCGCCGAGACGACCAAGCTCTCGGAGCAGGGCACCAAGCTCGCCGAGCGGGCCTTCGCCCCGGTGGCCGAGCGTGTGAACGTGACGGTCGCGAGCTTCGGCAAGCCGCTCGCTGCCTGAGCGCAGCGCCACGCGGATGCACGCCGTCGCCCGCCCGGGCGGCGCGTCGAGAGGGAGGGCCCGGTCCGCGCAGGCGGCCGGGCCCTTCGCGCATGCGCATCCCGCGCGCCGCACGGGCGCGCGGGCCTTTCCGCCGCGCCTCGCCATCCGATATCATGCCCCCATGGCGCCGCGCCGCGGCGCATCAGGAATGCGATCACCGGGGCGATGAGCGAGAACGACAAGCGCGGCAACAACGGGGACAACCCCACCACCGGCGTCGTCATCAAGGCCCGGCCAAAGACGCGCAAGCCCAGCATGTACAAGGTGCTGATGCTGAACGACGACTACACCCCGATGGAGTTCGTCGTGCACGTGCTGGAGCGCTTCTTCAACAAGTCCCGCGAGGAGGCCACCCGGATCATGCTGCACGTGCATCGCCGCGGGGTCGGCGTGTGCGGCGTCTACACCTACGAGGTCGCCGAGACCAAGGTGACCCAGGTGATGGATCTGGCGCGCCAGCACCAGCATCCGCTGCAATGCACAATCGAGAAGGAGTGATCCTTCTGCGCCCGCCAAGCCATACCATTTCCTTACCCATCATGCGGCATGATGCCGCGGCGCGGAATGCCGCGTGCCGGCCGTGGCGGCAGGCGCGCGGTGCCGCGGAAGGAGGGCTGACGGATGCTGTCCCGCAACCTTGAGCAGACGCTGCACCGTGCCCTCGGGCTGGCGTCCGAGCGACGGCACGAGTACGCCACGCTCGAGCATCTCCTGCTCAGCCTGGTGGAGGACAGCGACGCCGCCGGGGTGCTGAAGGCCTGTGCCGTCGACATCGAGAAGCTGCGCCGCGACCTCACCGAGTTCCTCGACAAGGACCTCGCCGGTCTGGTGACCGACCGGGCGGGCGACCCGAAGCCCACCGCCGGGTTCCAGCGCGTCGTCCAGCGCGCCGCGATCCACGTGCAGTCCTCCGGCCGCGACGAGGTGACCGGCGCCAACGTCCTGGTCGCGCTGTTCAGCGAGCGCGAGAGCCACGCCGTCTACTTCCTCCAGCAGCAGGACATGAGCCGGCTCGATGCCGTCAATTACATCAGCCACGGCATCGCCAAGGTTCCCGGCCGGGCCGAGAAGCGCCCGGTGCAGGGAACCCCCTCCGGGACCGAGGACGGCGAGGGCGGGCGCGAGGAGAAGCAGTCCCGCCGCGGCCAGGAGGCGCTCGCGAACTACTGCATCAACCTCAACCGCAAGGCGGCGCAGGGCAAGATCGACCCGCTGATCGGCCGCGAGACCGAGGTCGAGCGCACGATCCAGATCCTCTGCCGCCGCACCAAGAACAACCCGCTCTATGTGGGCGACCCGGGCGTGGGCAAGACCGCGATCGCCGAGGGCCTCGCCAAGCGCATCGTCGAGGGCGACGTGCCGGAGGTGCTGGCGCGCTGCACCATCTACGCGCTCGACATGGGGGCGCTGCTCGCCGGCACACGCTACCGCGGCGACTTCGAGGAGCGGCTGAAGGCGGTGGTATCGGAGCTCGAGGCCCAGCCAGGCGCGATCCTGTTCATCGACGAGATCCACACCGTGATCGGCGCCGGCGCCACCTCGGGCGGGGCGATGGACGCCTCGAACCTGCTCAAGCCCGCCCTCGCCTCCGGCACGCTGCGCTGCATCGGCTCGACCACATACAAGGAATACCGCAACTACTTCGAGAAGGACCGGGCGCTCGTGCGCCGGTTCCAGAAGATCGACGTCGCCGAACCCACGCTGGACGACTCGATCAAGATCCTCAAGGGGCTGAAGGCGAACTACGAGAAGCACCACAAGGTCCGTTACACCGACGAGGCGATCAAGGCGGCCGTCGAGCTCTCGGCGCGCTACATCCACGACCGCAAGCTGCCCGACAAGGCGATCGACGTGATCGACGAGGTCGGCGCCTCGCGCATGCTGCTGCCCGAGAACAAGCGCCGCAAGACCGTCACCGTGAAGGATGTCGAGGAGATCGTCGCCAAGATCGCGCGCATCCCGCCCAAGTCCGTGAGTGCCGACGACAAGGAGACGCTGAAGAACCTCGAACGCGACCTCAAGGCGATGGTGTTCGGCCAGGATGCCGCGATCGAGGCGCTCTCGGCGGCGATCAAGCTCGCGCGCGCGGGCTTGCGCGACGGCGAGAAGCCGATCGGCTGCTACCTCTTCTCGGGTCCCACGGGTGTCGGCAAGACCGAGGTGGCCAAGCAGCTCGCCAAGACGCTCGGCATCGCGCTGACGCGCTTCGACATGTCCGAGTACATGGAGCGGCACAGCGTCAGCCGCCTGATCGGCGCGCCGCCGGGCTATGTCGGCTTCGACCAGGGCGGGCTGCTGACGGACGCGATCGACCAGAACCCGCACTGCGTGCTGCTGCTGGACGAGATCGAGAAGGCGCACCCGGACCTGTTCAACATCCTGCTGCAGGTGATGGACCACGGCAAGCTGACCGACCACAACGGCAAGCAGGTCGATTTCCGCAACGTCATCCTGATCATGACGACGAACGCGGGGGCCTCCGACATGGCCAAGCCGGCGATCGGCTTCGAGCGGCAGGCGCGAGTGGGCGAGGACGAGGAGGCGATCAAGCGCTTGTTCACGCCCGAGTTCCGCAACCGGCTCGATGCCATCATCCCCTTCGCCGGGCTGACGCCGGAGATCGTCGGTCGGGTGGTGGACAAGTTCGTGATGCAGCTCGAGGCGCAATTGGCCGACCGCAACGTGACGATCGAGCTTACCGACGCGGCGCGGCTGTGGCTGGCCGAGAAGGGCTATGATCCGCTCTACGGCGCCCGTCCGCTCGCGCGCGTGATCCAGGAGCACATCAAGAAGCCGCTCGCCGAGGAGCTGCTGTTCGGCAAGCTGGCCAAGGGCGGGGCGGTGCGCGTCGGCGTCGATGACGAGAGCAGGACGCTGACCTTCACCTATGTCGAGGTGCCGGTGGCCGCGCTGCCGAAGCCCGAGGGCGAAGTGGGCGAGGGCGACGAGGAGCGCGCGCCGGAGGCGGTGGAGTAGTCATCTCAGAGGCTGTTTCGGAATGCGGTCGGAACGAGGGTTGGGTGGTCACGGCGGGTTGTGATTCCAACGGGTTGTCGAGACCGAGCTGGATTCGCAACCCATGTGGAGCGTAACCACCCGGGCGCAGCATAGCCGTGCGGGCCTTCGCTACGCGAGCGACGTGACGGATGCCGAGTGGGGCATCC
>NZ_VIKA01000201.1 GCF_006704265.1 Elioraea sp. Yellowstone
GAACTGCGCCTGCACGGCTTCACCTACGACACCCTGGCGCTGCCGGAGGGTGACCGGCACGCGAGCACCGATCTCGGCCACGCGCGCCGCGACCGCCGCACTCGGCTCGCCGGGGCGCACGCGCGTCAACTCGGCGGGCGCGATCGGCTGCACCTCGACGAACAGGTCGATGCGGTCGAGCAAGGGCCCCGACAGCCGCCCCTGGTACTCCTCGCCGCAGCGCGGGGCCTTGGCGCACTCGCGCGCCGCGTCGCCGAGATGGCCGCAGCGGCACGGGTTCATCGCCGCGACGAGCTGGAACCGCGCCGGGTAGGTCACATGCGCGGACGCGCGCGCGACCGTCGTCCGCCCGGTCTCCAGCGGCTGGCGCAGCGCCTCCAGGGCCTGGCGCGGGAACTCGGGGAGTTCGTCGAGGAACAGCACGCCGCGATGGGCGAGGCTGATCTCGCCCGGCCGCGCGCGATGGCCGCCGCCCGTGAGCGCGGCCTGGGACGCCGAATGGTGCGGGTCGCGGAACGGCGGCCGCGTGACCAGCCGCCCGTCGCGCAGCAATCCGGCGACGGAATGGATCATGCTGACCTCGAGCGCCTCCGCGGGCGTGAGGTCGGGCAGCAGCCCGGGCAGGCGCGCGGCCAGCATCGACTTCCCCGCGCCGGGCGGGCCGATCAGGATCAGGTTGTGCCCGCCCGCGGCCGCGACCTCGAGCGCGCGCTTCGCCGTCTCCTGGCCCCTCACGTCGATGAGGTCGAGGCCGGGCGGGGCGGGCGGCAGGTCGGGGCGGTCGGGCGGGCCGATCACCTGTTCGCCGCGGAAATGGTTGATCAGGTGCAGGAGCGACTCGGCCGGCAGCACGCGCGCCTCGCCCGCCCAGGCCGCCTCCGCGCCCTGGCTCGCCGGGCAGATCAGGCCGAGGCCGCGCGCGGCGGCGCCGATCGCGGCCGGCAGCACGCCCGCCACCGGGGCGAGCCGGCCGTCGAGGCCGAGCTCGCCGAGTGCGGCGTGGTCGGCGAGATCCTCGATCGGCACGATCCCCATCGCGGCGAGCAGCGCGAGCGCGATCGGCAGGTCGAAATGGCTGCCCTCCTTCTGCAGGTCGGCCGGGGCGAGGTTCACCAGGATCCGTTTCGGCGGCAGCGACAGCCCGATCGAGGTCATCGCCGCGCGCACGCGCTCGCGGCTCTCGCCCACCGCCTTGTCCGGCAGGCCGACGACCGCGAAGGCCGGCAGCCCGGGCGCCACCTGCACCTGGATCTCCACCGGAACGGTCTCGATGCCCTGGAAGGCGAAGCTGGCGAGGCGGGCGAGCATGTGCGGGCACCCTAGCGGCGCGCCCCCGCCGTCTCAACCGGCGCGCGGATCGCCCGGCGCGGTGTCAGTCCTCGGCGGCCTCGTCGCGGGACGGACATGTGCGCCCGGAGCCGAGCCAGAGCGGATCGAGCAGCGCCGCGAGCCCCATCTGCGCGTCGAACCCGACCTGGTCGGCGCGCGCGCCCTCCGTCCCCGCCCCGAGCACCGCGGCGAGGTGCCGGTCGAGTTCCGCCCCGCCGCGCGGTCGCCGCCTGATCCCCGGCCGGCGAAGGTTCGACCCTTGCCGGCCGGGGATCAGGTCCTGGTCGTGCGCGCGGCGGAGCGGGCGGCCGGCCTCAGCCGCCCGACTTGATCGCGATCCGGCTCGCGGGCTTGGCGAGTTCGGGCGGCTTCGGCACCGTCACCGTCAGCACGCCCTTCGTGAACTCGGCGGTGACCGCGTCCGCCTGGGGCGAGAACGGCAGCTGCAGCGTGCGCGAGAAGGCGCCGTAGCTGCGCTCCTGCACGTGCCAGCCCTTCTCGTCCTTCACGGTCTCGGTCTTCTTCTCGCCGCGGATGGTGAGCAGGTCGTCCTCGACGGTGAGCTCGACGTCCTGCTCCGTCATCCCGGGCAGCTCCGCCGTGACGACGAGGCCGGTCTCGGTCTCGCGCACGTCGATCGCCGGGCGCCAGTCGGCGCGCATCACCGGGGTCGGCGCGAGCGTGCCGAAGGCCTGCTCGATCCGCTCCTGCATGCGGCGCATGTCCTCGAGCATCCGGTCGAGGCCGCCGCCCGTGAACAGCGATGGCAGCATGGCCATGGCATCTCCCTCCTTCGCTTGTGTCGATGATCGTGGCGCGGGAGGCGGGCACGCGGGGTGCTGCCCCCTACGGAACGCCACGCTATGTCCAGGAGATCGAAACGACCTTGACCTGAATCAAGCCCTGCCGGGGCGCATCGGCGCGTAGTGCCAGACCGAGGCGGGCGGCAGGTTGGCGGGCGTCCACGCCACCCGCCGCCCCCTGAGCCCGAGCTTGCGCGCCGGCAGCGGCGAGGTGATGCAGTAGGTGTAGTGCAGGAAGCCGCGCCCGGGAGCGACCGCCTGGATCGCCTCGACCAGCGCGCGCTGGCGCGCGAGCGGCAGCAGCACCAGCGGGATGCCGCAGACGACCGCGCCGATGCCGCCCTGCCGGTCGGGGGCGAGCAGCGCGGGCAGCCGCCAGGCGTCGCCGCAGAGCACGGTCACGCCCGGGAAGGTCGCGCGCAGCACCGCCGCCATCTCCGGCACGATCTCGACGACGGTCAGCCGTGAGGGCGCGATGCCGCCCTCGATCAGCGCGCGCGTGATCGCGCCGGTCCCGGCGCCGAGCTCGACCACGCCGCCCGGCGGGCCGGCCCGCACCGCCGCCGCCACACGCCGCCCGAGCGCGGGGGAGGACGGCACGATCGAGCCCATCTCCAGCGGGTTGGCGAGCCAGCGGCGGAAGAACAGCCAAGCCCGGGCGGCGGCGGACCGGGCGGCGCGGTTCGGCTCGGCATGGTCGGCATGGGCGTGCGGCATCGGGCGACTCGGCTGGACGGGAGGAGGGGGCAGGCGGGGGTCGCGTTCGGAACCATGCGACAGGCGACAATTCTATCGCACTTCGATGACGATCGCGATTTGCCCCCGGCGCGCTTTTGGCGATGCAACGGCGGCGGGTTCGTGCCATGGTCCCGCCGCACTGCTGCAGATCGATCCATGAGCGCACGCATCCTGGTCGTCGACGACGTTGCCCCCAATCTCCGCCTGCTCCAGGCCAAGCTCGCCGCCGAGTACTACGAGGTGCAGGCGGCGCAGGACGGCCCGGCGGCCCTCGAGGTCGCGCGCGAGTGGCTGCCCGACGTGATCCTGCTCGACGTGATGATGCCGGGGATGGACGGGTTCGAGGTCTGCCGCCGCCTGAAGGCGGATCCGGCCACCGAGCACGTGCCGGTGGTGATGGTGACCGCGCTCGGCGAGACCGCCGAGCGGGTGCGCGGGCTCGAGGTCGGCGCCGACGACTTCCTCACCAAGCCGGTCGACGACGAGGTCCTGTTCGCGCGCGTGCGCACGCTCGTGCGGCTGAAGCGCCTGCTCGACGAGTGGCGGCTGCGCTCCGAGACCACGCACCAGCTCGGCGTGCAGCCCGACAGCCAGACCCTGCCCAGCGTGCGCGGCTGCCGCGCGCTGCTGGTCGACGACAGCGACGCCGATGCCGAGCGCATCCTCGCCGCGCTCGATGCCGAGGGGATCCGCTGCGACCGCGTCGCCACCCCGGCCGAGGCGATCGAGCGGCTCGCCGCCGCCCCCTTCGACCTCGTGGTGCTCGATCTCCAGCTCGGCGCCGAGGACCCGCTCAGGCTCACCTCGCGGCTGCGCGCCGACGGCGCGACGCGAGAGACGCCGGTGCTCATGGTCGCCGATCCCGAGTACCGCCGCCAACTCCATCGCGGGCTCGATCTCGGCGCCAACGACTACATCCTGCGGCCGATCGACCAGAACGAGCTGCGCGCGCGCGCGCGCAACCAGATCCGCCGCAAGCTCTACCAGGACCGGCTGCGCGCCGATCTCGCCTACTCGATCTCGCTCGCGCTCACCGATCCGCTGACCGGGCTGCACAACCAGCGCTACCTGCGCGGCCATCTGCGCGCGCTGGTGGCCTCGATGCGCGCCTCGGGCGGCTCGCTCGCGGCGATGATGCTCGACCTCGACCACTTCAAGGCGATCAACGACCGCTACGGCCATGCCGCCGGCGATGCGGCGCTGCGCGCGGTCGCGGGCTGCATCCGCGCGCATGTGCGGCTGTTCGATACGGTCGCCCGCTATGGCGGGGAGGAATTCGCCGTGGTGATGCCGGGGGCGACGCTCGCCGACGCGCTGATCGCCGCCGAGCGGCTGCGGCGCGAGGTGGCGACGCTCGCCTACCAGCCGCTGGGGCAGGAGCGGCACGTCCTGACGGTCAGCATCGGCGTGGCGGTGCTCGCCGCGGATGCGGCGGGCAGCGACGAGGCGCTGGCGGACGGGCTGCTGCAGCGCGCCGACCTGGCGCTCTACGAGGCCAAGCGGCAGGGGCGGAACCGGGTGATCGCGCGGGAGGCGGACGGGGAGATGCTGCCGGCCTGCTGAGGGCCGGTCCGCGGGCGGGCCGATCGCACCCGCGCCCTGCGTCTCGCCCTCGGAGCCGTCCTCGCCGGGGCGGAGGCGGGCGGGGCGCTACTTGATCTTCGCTTCCTTGAAGACGACGTGCTTGCGCGCCACCGGATCGTACTTCCTGAACTCGAGCTTGCCGGTCGCGGTGCGGGTGTTCTTCTTGGTCACGTAGAAGTAGCCCGTGTCGGCCGAGCTCACGAGCTTGATCAGCACGGTGTTGGCCTTCGCCATGATGGTCTCTCCTCGGGCCGGACCGGGGCGGCCGGGCGGCGGCGCCTAGCGCTCGGCGCGGGTCGGCGCCGGCAGGCTTGTGCTCTCGTCGGGGCCGCGGAAAAGCCACAGCGCCACGGCGATGTCAAGCGCGCCGCCCTCCGCCGGCGGGCAGGCGCCGCGCAAGGCGGCGATCTCCTCGGCGGCCGGCACG
>NZ_VIKA01000202.1 GCF_006704265.1 Elioraea sp. Yellowstone
CGCCGGGCTCGCCGGCTTCCGCGCCGCCCTCGCAGCCCTGCCTGCGGAGCGCGGCGCGGCGATCCGTGCGGCCTGCGCGGCGCTCGGCGTGCCGGAGCCCGGCCTCGTCGCGCTGATGCACCGGGCGCTGGCCGATCTTGCCGGCTGGGCGGGCTATCTGGGCCAGCGCGACTGGCAGGCCCGGCTCGCGGGCTCGGCTTCAGCCGAGCTCGAGGAGTTCCTCGCCGTACGGCTGGCGGCGGAGGCGGCCGCTCTTGCCTGCGCGCCGGCCGCGGTGCGGGAACATTGGCAGGCGGTCGCGCATCGTTACGCCGCGCCCGCCCCTGACGCCGACCGCTCCGTCGACCTGATCCTGCTCGAGGCGGCCGAGATCGCCTTCCAGCGCCGTCTCGCCCGCGGGCTCGGTCGCCGCGAGGCACAGCCGGGCCGCGCCGAGGCCCAGGCGGTGTTCTGCATCGACGTGCGGTCCGAGGTGTTCCGGCGCGCCCTGGAGGCGGCGGCGCCGGGGGTGGAGACCCTGGGCTTCGCGGGTTTCTTCGGCTTCGCGGTCGAGGTCGTGCCCTTCGCCGGCGGCCAGCCGCGGGCGCAGTGCCCCGTGCTGCTCGCCCCCTCGGTCCGGATCTGCGAGACGGTTCCCGCCGGCACGGACGAGGCGGCGGCGCGGGCCGGGGCCGGACTCGGGCAGCGCCTCCGCTCCGCCTGGGCGGCGTTCCGCTCCGGCATCGTCTCGACCTTCCCCTTCGTCGAGAGCCTGGGCGCGGCCTATGGCGCCAAGCTCGCCCGCGCCGCCTTCGCCCCGCCGGCGCCCGCGCTCCTCGCCGCGCACGCGCCGACGATCGCACCCGCCATCGGCCCGCACGGACGGAGCGGCCTTGCCACCGCGGCCCGGATCGACGCCGCCGAGGCCGTGCTGCGCGCGATGTCGCTGACGGAGGGCTTCGCGCCGGTCGTGCTGCTGGTCGGCCACGGCGCCGGAACCACCAACAACCCGCATGCGGCGGCGCTCGACTGCGGCGCCTGCGGGGGCCACACGGGCGAGGCCAATGCGCGCATCGCTGCTGCGGTGCTGAACGACCCGGCGGTGCGTGCGGGGCTTGCCGGCCGCGGCATCGCGATCCCCGAGGACACCTGGTTCGTCGCCGGGCTGCACGACACCACCACCGACGACGTCACGCTGTTCGCCGACGGACTGCCGGCGTGTCATGCTGCGCGGATCGCGCGGCTGCGCGCCGCCCTGGCCGAGGCGGGCGCGCGGGCGCGGGCGGAGCGTGCGGGGGCGCTCGGGATCGGCGCCGGCCCGGGCCTCGACCGCGCGGTGCGCCGGCGCGGCCGGGACTGGGCCGAGGTGCGGCCGGAATGGGGGCTGGCCGGCAATGCCGCCTTCATCGCCGCGCCGCGGGCGCTCACGCGCGGGGTGGCGCTCGACGGGCGCGTCTTCCTGCACAGCTACGACCATCGCGCCGACCGCGACGGGTCGGTGCTGGAGCTCATCCTGACCGCCCCGGTGATCGTCGCCTCCTGGATCAACCTCCAGTACTACGGCTCGACCGTGGACAATGCCGTGCTCGGCGGCGGCGACAAGGTGCTGCACAACGTCACTGGCCGGATCGGGGTGGTGGTCGGCAATGGCGGCGATCTGCGGCCGGGGCTGCCGTTCCAGTCGGTGCACGACGGCGTGCGCGTGATGCACGAGCCGCTGCGCCTTTCGGTCTTCGTGGCCGCCCCGGTGGCGGCGATCGACGCCGTGCTCGCCAAGCATGACGGGCTGCGCGCGCTCGCCGACAACGGCTGGCTGCACCTCTTCGCGCTCGACGATGCGGGTGCTGTGGTGGCGCGCTATCGCGGCGGGCTCGCCTGGGAGGCCCGCCCCTTCGGCTGACCGGATCGCGCGCGTGAGCGGGCTGTGCTAAGCGGCGCGCATGCGCCGCCGCCGCCTCGTCGCCCTTCTCGCCGCCTCGCTGCCGGTCGCGCGCGCCCGGGCGCAGACCGGCCCGCAGCCGGTGATCGAGCCGCTCGAGGATCTCGTGATCGTCACGCGCGACGGGGCGCGCCACCGCTTCCGCGTCGAGGTCGCGCGCACGCCGCAGCAGCAGACGGTGGGGCTGATGTTCCGCCCCTCCGTGCCGCCGGATGGCGGGATGCTGTTCGACTGGGGCAGCCCGCGCGAGTCCAGCATGTGGATGCGCAACACCATCGCCTCGCTCGACATGCTGTTCATCACCCAGGAGGGACGGGTGCACCGGATCGCCGAGCGCACCGTGCCCTACAGTCTCGCACCGATCGACAGCCGCGGCCCCGTGCGCGCGACGCTGGAGCTCGCCGCCGGCACGGCCGAGCGGCTCGGCATTCGCGTGGGCGACCGGGTGGAGCACCCGATCTTCGGCGCGGCGCGGTAGCGCGGCGCGGCCGCGAGCGCGCCCGTCACCGACCCCGCTACAGGATGAAGCGGCTCAGATCGGCGTTCGCGGCGAGCGGCGCGACCCGCTCCTTCACATAGGCCGCGTCCACCGTGATTGCCTCGCCCGGCCGATCCGTCGCCGTGAAGCTGATCTCGTCGAGCAGCTTCTCCATGACCGTGTGCAGCCGCCGCGCGCCGATGTTCTCCACCCGCTCGTTGATCGCCGCGGCGAGATCGGCGAGCGCGTCGATCGCGTCCTCGGTGAAGCGCAGCTCCACGCGCTCGGTCGCCATCAGCGCCGTGTACTGGCGGATCAGGCTCGCCTCGGGTTCGGTCAGGATGCGCTTGAGGTCGTCGCGCGAGAGCGGCTTCAGTTCGACGCGGATCGGCAGGCGGCCCTGCAGTTCGGGCAGGAGGTCCGAAGGCTTGGCGAGGTGGAACGCGCCCGAGCAGATGAACAGCACGTGGTCGGTCTTCACCGGGCCGTGCTTGGTGGTCACCGTCGTGCCCTCGATCAGCGGCAGGAGGTCGCGCTGCACGCCCTCGCGGCTGACGTCGCCGCCGCGGAACCCCGTGCCGTCCATGGAGCGGGCGCAGACCTTGTCGATCTCGTCGATGAAGACGATGCCGTTGTTCTCGACCGCCTCGATCGCCTCGCGGCGCACGCGGTCCTGGTCCAGCAGCCGGTCGGATTCTTCCTGGTGGAGGAGCCCGCGCGCCTCGGCGATGGTGGTGCGGCGCGGCTTCTGCCGCCCGCCGAACATCCTGCCCATCATCTCCTGGATGTTGAGCATCTGGGCGCCCGGCATGCCGGGGATGTCGATCGCCCCGATCGGCACGCCGCCCGAGTCCGCGACCTGGATCTCGACCTCCTTGTCCTCGAGCTTGCCCTCGCGCAGCAGGCGGCGGAACTTGGCGCGCGTCTCGGCCGAGGCGCCCTCGCCGACGAGGGCGGTGAGCAGGCGCTCCTCGGCGGCGAGCTCGGCCTTGGCGGCGACCTCCTTGCGCAGCCGCTCGCGCGTCATCTGCAGGGCGACCTCGGTGAGGTCGCGGATCATGCTCTCGACGTCGCGGCCGACATAGCCGACCTCGGTGTACTTGGTGGCCTCGACCTTCAGGAACGGCGCCTGCGCGAGGCGGGCGAGGCGGCGCGCGATCTCGGTCTTGCCGCAGCCGGTCGGGCCGATCATCAGGATGTTCTTCGGCAGCACCTCGGCGCGCAGGTCCTCGGGGAGCTGCTGGCGCCGCCAGCGGTTGCGGAGCGCGATGGCGACGGCGCGCTTGGCGTCGTGCTGGCCGACGATGAAGCGGTCGAGTTCGCTGACGATCTCGCGCGGGGAGTAGCTGGTCATCCAAGTCTCCGTAGCACCGGGGGGACCACGGTGGTCCCCCCGGACCCCCCTCCGGAGAGGCCCCCTCCCGTTGGTCGGGGGCCGCGCACCGACCACCGGGAGGCGCGTCCTTCAGGGGGGGGGGGCCGGGGGGCCTTGCGGCCCCCGGGTCTTCTTCAGATCACTTCGATCGTGAGCCTGTCGTTCGTGTACACGCAGATCTCGGCGGCGATCGCCATCGCCCGGCGCACGATCGCCTCGGCGTCCATGTCCTGGCGGTCGATCAGCGCCCGCGCCGCGGCCAACGCATAGTTCCCGCCGGAGCCGATGCCGATCACGGAATCCTCGGGCTCCAGCACATCGCCGGTGCCGGTCAGCAGGAAGGAGCGGTCCTTGTCGGCGACCGCCATCATCGCCTCGAGCCGGCGCAGATAGCGGTCCGTGCGCCAGTCCTTCGCCAGCTCCACGCAGGCGCGCTCGAGCTGGGCGGGGAACCGCTCCAGCTTCGCCTCCAGCCGCTCGAGCAGGGTGAAGGCATCGGCGGTCGCGCCGGCGAAGCCTGCCAGCACGGCGCCGCCGCCGATCCGGCGCACCTTGCGCGCGTTTCCCTTCACCACGGTCTGGCCGAGGCTCACTTGGCCGTCGCCGGCCATGGCGACGCGTCCGGCCTTGCGGACGCAAAGGATGGTGGTGCCGTGCCAGCCGGTCGGGTCGTGCGCGCTCATGCTGTCCGGGAAGTGCTGGATGGTTGACGGGAGATGGCGCGGCCCGGCGCCGAACGCAAGGCAGCCGGCCGCATGCCCCCCCTCGGGACGGACAGGAAGGAGCCGGCATGTCGCCCGTTCGCATCCCCCCATCCGGCGATCCTGGCCCAGACGCTCTTCCTGACGCCGACCGAAGCGGGGGTGGCCGGGGCGGATCGTGCAACCGCACGAGCGGCTGCGCCCGTCCGCCCATCAGGCGGCGATGAGGGGGGATACCGGAGCGGCGGGAAGCGTGGTTGATGGGGAGTTCGGCCTGCAGCAGGACGACCGCGATGCGATGGCGCCGCCGGGTCGTGTCCCGGGGAGTGGTGTAGCAGCTCGGCCGATCGCGATCTCCGGCGGGTGATGGCCGGTGTGTCAGGCGG
>NZ_VIKA01000203.1 GCF_006704265.1 Elioraea sp. Yellowstone
CGGCAGGCACGGCCGGCTCGACGCGGCTCACACCGCGCGCCTCCGGCGCCGGACGGGCGAGGGCGGCGATGCGCGCACGCGCGAGCTCGCTGAACACGCCATTCGGATAGCGGGTCAGATAGGCCTCGAACTCGGCGACATTGCGGCTGTCGCGGATGCTCTCCCAGAACAGCCGCTCGGTCGCCGCGTCGGCGCCCGCGGCGACCGGCGGGGCGGGACGGGGCGGCTCGGACGCGGCCGGGACGGACGGGGCCTGCGGCGCGGCGGGCTTGAAGTAGAACTCGCCCTCGAGGCTCGAGTTCTCCCACGGGATCTGCGCCCCGCCCGTCGTCTCGCGCACGGTCTGGCGCACCCGGCCCAGCATCGGCCGCACCTCGAGCCCGGGCGTCTCGATGTGGCGCAGCAGGGCCGCCGTGAACGGGCTGTTCCGCCCCGTGCCGTCCTGCGCCACCGTCCCCGGCGCGGTGGCAAAGGCGACCAACGTGCCTACCGGACCCCGCACCGCCGCCAGCCCCTGTCCCGCGATCCCACGCCCGCCCTGGGCCGCGAGCCGGACCCGGAACGGGTTGTCCCGGCAGGCATCGAGGAACAGCAGGATCACGCGCGCGCGGCCTTCGAGCTGCGTCATCACCGCATCGACGTCGACCGTCTCGAACGGCAGGTCACGATCCGAGCGGATCGAGGCCGAGACCGGGATCAGGTGGTTGCGCCCGGCGACCTCGACCGCGTGCCCGGCGTAGAACAGCATCGCCGCCTCGGCACCGACCGCGCGGTCGCCGAAGCGGCGGATCGCGCGTTCGAGGCCGATGCGGTCGGCGTCCACCACCAGCTCGCTGTCGAAGCCGAGCCGCACCAGCGCGGCATGGACGTCGCGCGCGTCGTTCGCCGGGTTCTCGAGCGGCGGCGCCTCGACATAGGCGCCGTTGCCGATCACCAGCGCCACGCGCTGCGCGAGCGCGCCCGTGCCCCAGGCGAGCACGAACGCAACCGCCAGGACCAACGATCGTGCCATGCGGGTCGATTCCGCCACCGTATCGGCTGGCGGGTCAACCCCGAACTGCGCCCCGGATCAGAAATCGAGATCGGCGTAGTGGCCCGGCGGCGTCAGTCCCGGCACCCGGTCGGCGAGCAGGGCGCGGAACGAGGGCCGGCACTTGATGCGCGCATACCAGTCCTTGGCGGCAGGCGAGACCGACCAGTCCACATCCCCCAGGAAGTCGAGCGCGGAGAGGTGTGCTGCCGCGGCGAGATCGGCGAGCGTGAGCACGTCGCCGGCGAGCCAGCGGCGATGTTCGGCAAGCCACCCCAAATACTGCAGATGCGCGCGCAGGTTCTGGTAGCCGGCGCGGATTGCCGCCCCGTCCGGCTCGCCGCGCCCGAGCAGGCGCTTCATCAGCTTCTGGAACAGCAGGTTCTCGCTCACCTCGCGGGCGAACTTGCCGTCGAACCAGGCGACCAGGCGGCGGCACTCGATCCGCTCGGACACGCAGGCGCCGAGCAGCGGCACCTCGGGATAGGCCTCCTCGAGATAGGCGCAGATCACCGCGCTGTCGGGGATCGCGGCGCCGTTCTCCTCCACCAGCACGGGCACCTGCGCGGCGGGATTGAGGGCCAGGAACTCGGGGCGGCGTTCCCACACCTTCTCGATGCGGAGCTCGAAGGGGAGGCGCTTCTCGGCCAGCGCCAGCCGCACCTTGCGCGAGTAGGGCGAGAGCGGCAGATGGTACAGGAGTCGCATCGCGCGCGGTTATCGCACGTGCGCCGTGCTGCCGGAAGCGCGCGCGGCGGAGGTCAGGCCGCCGCGCCCTCACGTCACGGGAAGATGACGTCCTGGATCTGGCAGGTGTTGATGCGCCGCTTCTCGGCGGCGGTGTTGTTGTCGTAGACGACGCGGATGTCGTAGACGCAGGTGCCGTCGCGCGGCAGCGTCACGGTGAAGGCGCGGCCCGGAGGCAGCACGTTCTGGCCGAGCCGGTCCGCACCCCAGTTCTGGTCGGACGAGGGCGAGACGAAGATCTGCTGGATCGTCCGGCCCGACCGGTTCACGAGCCGGAAATCGGCATTCGCCTGGCTCTGCCCCCGCGCCACCGAGCCGGCGGTGGTGAACGCCACCTCGTTGACGGTGCAGACATTGACGCGCCGGCGCTCCTCGGAACTGCCGTCGGCGAACACCACGCGGATGTCGAACACGCAGGTGCCGTCGCGACGCGGGCGGATCGCGAAGCGCTGGCCGGAGGGAAGGACGTGCTCGCGCAGCCAGTCCTGCCCCCAGTTGCTGTCGGTCGAGGGCGAGACATAGATCTCGTTGATCTGGCGCCCGCTGGTGTTGGTGACCCAGAAATCGGGATTGGGCTGGGCCGACGCCGGGATCCCAACCGCCATGCAGAGGGCGGCCAGCACGCCCAGGAACGCACGTCGGACCATACCTCGCCTCCTTCCCCGCTTCTCCGCGCGCCGCATTCCGGCGCCCTGCGCGGCGATCGCCCTGCGCGGCGATGCGTTGCCGAATCGACTCTAGCGCCCGCGCCGCAGGCGGCTCAAGACACCCCGCCCCCGTCTCAGCGCGGGAACATGATCATCACGCTGCGGTCCTCGGGGTTCTCGGCGCGGTCGCGGCGCATGCCGAAGGCGGCGCCCTGCACCAGCGTGCCGATGATGCCGCGCTGCACGCCCTGATCGGCCAGCGCGTCCGCCACCGCGCGGATGCGCGAGGCGGCGAGCCGCTCGTTCATCTCGCGCGCCCCCGTCGGCGAGGCGCGCCCGATCAGGCACACCTGGGTCTTGAACTGCGCCTTGATCTCGCTGGCCGCGCGCCTGATCGTCGCGCGCGCCTCGCCGGTCAGCGCCGCCGAACCGACCGCGAAGAACACGCTGAACTGGCGGTAGCCCGGATCGCCCGGCACGACGCCGGCACAGGCGGGCTGGGCCGAGGCAGGCTCGGCCGCGGTGGCCGCGGCCAGCACCATCGCAAGCAGGATCCGGCGCATCGCGAACTCCTCCGATCGGGCGGGTCGGGTTCGGCGCCGCGGAGAGCCGCCCCCGCCCAGTGCCGCGTCGCGCCCCGGCTCCGCCATGCCCGGGCCGCGACCGGGTCCAGTCTAGCGCAGCGCGGCACGGCTGTCGCATGGCCCCGGGCGCACCCGGCCGTGCCGCCGCGTCACGGTTGAACCGCCGGGCCCGGCGCGTGACACTCGCCCCGCTGCAGAGGGAGGGGGCGATGGCACCCGAAGGTCTCGATCGCAGGTTGGCCGCGCTGCGCCCCGAGCGCGCCGCGGTCCTGGAGGGTGCGGCCGCACTGCTGCAACGGCGCCTGCCCGGCGCGGCCGGCGCGGAGGCGCGCCGCTTCCTCGACCTCTGGGCCGCCGGCGTGCCGGACGAGGACCTCGCCGCGCGCAGCCCCGAGGACGTCGCCGGCGCGGCGTTGAGCCTGCTCGACCACGGGCGAAGCCGCCCGCCGGGCCAGGCCAGCGTCCGGGTGCTGAACCCGCGCCCCGAGGTCGAGGGCTGGCGCAGCGCCCATTCGATCGCCGAGATCGTCAACGACGACATGCCCTTCCTCGTCGACTCCGCGCTCGCGGCACTCGCGATCGTCGGTCGCGCGGTGCATCTCGTCGTGCATCCGATCGTGCCGGTGCGGCGCGACGCGGCCGGGCGGCTGGTCGCCTTCGGCGAGGCGGCGGGCCCCGATGCGCCGCGCGAGAGCATGATGCAGATCGAGTTCGCGCAAGGTGCCGACAGCGCCGAGCTTGCCCAGGTGGCGGCCGCGCTCAAGCGCGCCATGGCCGATGTGCGCGCCGCGGTCGCCGACTGGCCGGCGATGCGCGAACGCCTGGCCGAGGCGATCGCGGCGCTCGAGGGCGGCGGCGAGGAGGCGCGGATCGCGCGCGAGTTCCTCGCCTGGCTCGCCGACGACAATTTCGTGCTGCTCGGCTATCGCCGCTTCCGCCCGACCGAGGCCGGGATCGCCGCGGAGCAGGAGCATTCGCTGGGCCTGCTGCGCGACGCGTCGATCCCCGTGTTCGACGTGCTGCGCGAGCCCGGGAACCTGCCGCCGGCCGTGCGCGCCTGGGCGGCGGAGCCGACGCTGCTGACGGTCGCCAAGGCGAACATGCGCGCGACCGTGCATCGGCCGCAGCACTGCGACGCGATCGTGGTGAAGCGCCGCGACGCCGCGGGCCGGGTGATCGGCGCGGACCTGTTCCTCGGCCTGTTCGCCGCCAATGCCTACAACCGCAACCCGCGCTCGATCCCCTATCTGCGCGAGAAGGTCGCCGCCGTGCTGGCCGAGGCCGGCGTCGATCCGAACACCCATGACGGGCGGCGGCTCTCCAACATCCTCGAGACCTATCCGCGCGACGAGCTGTTCCAGGCGGGCGTGGACGAGCTGCTCGCGACCGCGCGCGGCGTGCTCGCGCTGCAGGAGCGCCAGCGCGTGGCGCTGTTCCTGCGCCGCGACCGCTTCGAGCGCTTCGTCTCGGCGATCGTCTACGTGCCGCGCGACGTGATGGACACGCGGCTGCGCACGCGCATCGGCGGGGCGATCGCCGAGGCCTTCGCCGGCCGGCTCTCCACCGCCTACATCCAGATCGGCGATTCGCCGCTCGCGCGCATCCACTACATCGTCGCCACCACACCGGGAGCGGTGCCCGCGGTCGATCTGCGCGGCCTCGAGCGCGCGCTCGCCGAGATCGCGCGCAGCTTCCGCGAACGGCTCGCCGAGGCGCTGATCGCCGAGAAGGGCGAGGCCGGCGCGCTCGCCGTGCTCGGCCGCTGGGGCGACGCCTTCCCGGCGGGCTATGCCGACCGGCGCACCGCGCGCGAGGCGGTGGCCGACATCGCGCTGGCCGAGGC
>NZ_VIKA01000204.1 GCF_006704265.1 Elioraea sp. Yellowstone
GGAACGGTCGCCGGCACTGCCGGGGCGGGCGCTGGCGCCTCGCCGTCGCGCAGGCCCGCCTCCGGGGCGGTCGCAGGCGCGGTCGGCCCCGGCGCGGGCACATCCTGGGCGAAGGCGGTCCCGACCGCCAGGATCACGACGGCGAGGCCAGCGAGGAGCGCATTCAGCGCGGCAGGGCGGCGCATCCGGGGCATGGGGCTCCGTGGTCCGAGGGGGAGAGCCGGGCGACGGAACCTCTCTCGCCCGCGGGGTGTCAAGCGCCGCCGCCCCGTCCTATCGTGGTCGTGTCGCGATGTCCTCCCGGAAACCGGATCGAGCCGCACCTGCCGTGGGCACGGTGTTGCTGGCCCTGCTCGCCACCCATCTCGCCGGCATGGGCGCCTTCCTCGCCGTGCCCGTGCTCGCCCCGCTGATCGGCGCGGCGAGCGGCCTGCCGCCGAGCCTGGCCGGGCTGCACACCTCGCTCGTCTATGGCGGCACTCTGGTCTCGGGGCCGCTGACCGGCGCGCTGATCGCGCGCTACGGCGCGGTGCGGGTGCTGCAGGCCTGCCTCGGCGTGATCGCGGCCGGGCTTGCGCTGGCGACGCTCGGGCCGATCTGGGCGCTCGCCCTCTCCGCCGTGGTCTGCGGCGTCGGGCACGGCCCGCTCACCCCCTCGGGCAGCCAGATCCTGCACGCGCGCGCACCGGCCCGGCGGCGCAGCCTGATCTTCGGCATCAAGCAGACCGGCGTGCCGGCGGGCGCGGCGCTGATCGGCGTGGTGGCGCCGATCGCCGCCGTCGGCCTGGGCTGGCGTGGCGCGGTGCTGGCGGTGGCCGGCTTCGGGCTCGCGGTCGCGCTCGCGCTCGGGCCGCTGCGGCGGGGCCTGGATGCGGACGCCGACCCGAGGCGGCCGGTCTCCTGGCGCGGCGCGCTGGCCAGTCTCGGCCTGTTCCGGCACGATGCCGCGCTGCGCGCGATCACGCTGGCGGCGGCCGCCTTCGGCGTCGGCCAGTTCTGCTTCTCCTCCTTCTTCGTCGTCTTCCAGGTCGAGGCGCTGGGGGCCGACCTGGTGGCGGCCGGGGCGAATCTCGCGCTCGCGCAGGTCGCCGGCATGGTCGGCCGGATCGGCTGGGGCGTGCTCGCCGACCGTCTTGCGCCGGCGCCGGTGCTGCGCCTGCTGGGCGTGGCGATCGCGCTCGTCTCGGCGGCGCTCGCGCTGGCCGGGCCGGGCTGGCCGGGCGCGGCCGTGACCGCCGCCGGCATCGCGATGGGTGCGACTGCGATCGGCTGGAACGGCGTGCTGCTGGCCGAGGCCGCACGGCTGGCCCCGCCCGGCCAGGCCGGTGCGGCGACCGCGATGCTCGGCGTGGTGTTCGCCCTGGCGATGCTGGTGGCGCCCAGCCTGTTCAGCCTGCTGGTGCAGGCCACCGGCGGCTATGCGGCGGGGTTCGGGCTGTGCGCGGCGGCGGGGCTCGCCGGCGCGGCCCTGCTCGCTCCGGTGGCGCGGGCCGGTCTCACCCGCTCGTGAGCGCCGGGGGACCGCGACGCGCGGCCGCGGAGATGCGATAGGGGCGCGATGAAGACGGTCCTGACGATCCTGGTCGTCGCGGCGATGCTGGCGACCCTCGGGGTGCTGCTTGCCGGGGTGGTGGGGCTCGCGCGCGGGGCGGATCCGGCGCGCAGCAACGCGCTGATGCGCTGGCGCGTGCTGCTGCAGTTCACGGCGCTGGCGCTCCTGTTCCTGCTGATGTGGCTGCTGCGCGGCTGATCGCGCGGCTTTGACTCGGCCGCCCGCCCCGCCTATGGTCCCGGCCGTTTTGTTGCAGGCGCGAAGAACCGCCGCCGCGGCCGCGCCGCGGCAGGCCCGCTCCTCCCCCGCCCGCGCGGCGGAAGAGGCGGTGACGCGCGCCCACCACACGGCAGGTCACGCATGAAGATCCTCGTCCCGGTGAAGCGGGTGGTCGACTACAACGTGAAGATCCGCGTGAAGGCGGACGGCTCCGGCGTCGACACGGCGAACGTGAAGATGTCAATGAACCCGTTCGACGAGATCGCGGTCGAGGAGGCGGTCCGCCTGAAGGAGAAGGGCCGCGCGAGCGAGATCGTCGCGGTCTCGGCTGGCGTGGCCGCCTGCCAGGAGACGATCCGCACCGCCCTCGCCATGGGGGCCGACCGCGGCATCCTGATCGAGACGGACGCCGACCTCCAGCCGCTCGCGGTCGCCAAGCTGCTGCGCGCGCTGGTGGCGAGGGAGTCGCCCGACCTCGTCATCATGGGCAAGCAGGCGATCGACGACGACATGAACGCGACGGGCCAGATGCTCGCCGCGCTGCTGGGCTGGCCGCAGGGCACCTTCGCGAGCAGGGTCGAGCTCGGCGACGGGCGCGTGACGGTCACGCGCGAGATCGATGGCGGGCTCGAGACGGTCGATCTCAAGCTGCCGGCGATCGTGACGACCGATCTGCGCCTGAACGAGCCGCGCTACGCCTCGCTGCCCAACATCATGAAGGCGCGCAAGAAGACGATCGAGACGCTGAAGCCTGCCGAGCTCGGCGTCGATGTCACGCCGCGCCTGACGGTGCTGAAGGTCGAGGAGCCGCCGAAGCGCAAGGCGGGGGTGAAGGTCGCGTCGGTCGCGGAGCTGGTGCAGAAGCTCCGCACCGAAGCCAAGGTCATTTGAGGAGAGGGGCGATGGCGATCCTGGTTCTGGCCGACCATGACGGCCACAACCTGAAGCAGCCGACGCGCAGCGCGGTCGCCGCGGCCGAGCGGATCGGCGGCGAGGTGCATGTGCTGGTGGCGGGCGAGGGCGTGGCCGAGGCGGCGCAGGCGGCGGCGCGGCTGCCGGGGGTGGCGAAGGTGCTGGTCGCCGACGCGCCGACCTATGCGCATCCGCTCGCCGAGCCGCTCGCCGCCCTGCTGGCGCGCCTCGCGCCCGGCTACACGCATCTGCTGGCACCCGCGACCACCACGGGCAAGAACGTGATGCCGCGGCTCGCCGCGCTCCTCGACGTGCAGCCGATCAGCGACATCGCCGGGGTGGTGGACGCCGACACCTTCATCCGCCCGATCTATGCCGGCAACGCGCTCGCCACCGTGCGGTCGTCGGACGCGACCAAGGTGATCACGGTGCGCGCGGCGAGCTTCGACCCGCTGCCCGAGCAGGGCGGGACGGCGACGATCGAGGCGGTGGCGCCAGCCGAGGATCCGGGCCTGTCGCGCTTCGTCGGCCAGGAGCTCTCGAAGTCCGAGCGTCCCGAGCTGACGGCTGCACGGATCGTCGTCTCGGGTGGTCGCGGCATGGGCTCGGGCGAGAACTTCAAGCTGATCGACGCGGTCGCCGACAGGCTCGGCGCCGCGGTCGGCGCCTCGCGCGCGGCGGTGGACGCGGGCTTCGTGCCGAACGACTACCAGGTCGGCCAGACCGGCAAGATCGTCGCCCCCGAGCTCTACATCGCGGTGGGGATCTCGGGCGCGATCCAGCATCTCGCCGGCATGAAGGACAGCAAGGTGATCGTCGCCATCAACAAGGACGAGGAGGCGCCGATCTTCCAGGTCGCCGATTACGGGCTGGTCGCGGATCTGTTCCAGGCGCTGCCCGAGCTCGCCGCCGAGCTGGATCGCGCGGGATGACCATGGAGACGCGGACGGCCCCGTCAGCGGCGCAGGCATCGACGGACACCCCGACGATCGCCGCGGTCGGCGTGATCGGCGCAGGCCAGATGGGCAGCGGCATCGCGCATGTCTGCGCGCTCGCCGGGCTGGAGGTGACGCTGCTCGACGTCAATCCGCAGGCGCTCGAGCGCGCGCTCGGGGTGATCGCGAGGAACATGGAGCGCCAGGTCGCGAAGGGCGCGATCTCCGCCGCGGACAAGGAAGCGGCGCTCGCGCGCATCAGCACCGGCACCGACTACGCGATCTTCGCCGGTGCCGATCTCGTGATCGAGGCCGCGACCGAGAAGGAGGAGATCAAGACGGCGATCTTCCGGGCGCTCTGCCCGCATCTGAAGCCCGGCTGCCTGGTCGCCACCAACACCTCCTCGATCAGCATCACCCGGCTCGCCGCCTCGACCGACCGGCCGGGGAAGTTCATTGGCATGCACTTCATGAACCCCGTCCCGGTGATGAAGCTGGTCGAGGTGATCCGCGGCATCGCCACCGAGGAGCCGACATTCCAGGCGATCCAGGCGCTGGCGGCGAAGCTCGGCAAGACCACCGCAGTGGCGGAGGATTTCCCCGCCTTCATCGTCAACCGCATCCTGGTGCCGATGATCAACGAGGCGGCCTATGCGCTCTACGAGGGCGTGGGCGACATCCGCTCGATCGACACGGCGATGAGGCTCGGCGCGAACCACCCCATGGGGCCGCTCGAGCTCGCCGACTTCATCGGCCTCGACACCTGCCTGTCGATCATGCAGGTGCTGCACGAGGGGCTGGCGGACAGCAAGTACCGGCCCTGCCCGCTGCTGGTGAAGTATGTCGAGGCAGGCTGGCTCGGGCGGAAGACCGGCAAGGGGTTCTACGACTACTCGGGCGAGACGCCGCGGCCGACGCGCTAGAGTGGTTTCCGCACGAGTCGAAACCGCTCCAACCTGACCTTGCGAGCATCTTCACGCCTATCGCCGATTCCAGCCGTAGGCGATCTGCTCTCGCACACCTCTGGCAGGAGAGGTGTTCGGCTTCCGATTTTTCCCCTCTCGGCGGATGCGTGATTGATGAGGGATCGGCTGCTGGGGGCCGGTCATGGCGGGAGAGGGTTTTGGCGCGGGCTGGCAGGGTGATCCGGAGCGCTGGCTTGCGCCCTTCCTGGAGCGGCTTGGCCACAAGGCGCGCCGGCGCATGTGCCCGCTCTACCTTCCCG
>NZ_VIKA01000205.1 GCF_006704265.1 Elioraea sp. Yellowstone
GAGCACCTGGACGCGACGGCCGGCGAAGACGATGCCGGCGGCCCGGGCGGCGGCCAGGAACCCCGCACCGTCGCAGTTGCTGGCCTGCCAGCCCCCGGCCACCGGCCGGAGCATGTTCGCCGAACCGGCGCGCCGCGCCGCCTCGTCCGGGGTCGCGAACGCCAAGGCCGCGATCTTGTGCGGGATCGTCAGGACGAGCCCGGCGAGGTTCCGCACCGCGCGCATGCCGGCCAGGAAGGGCGCAAGACCGTCGGGCGCGACATGCATCGCGAGATAGACCGCGTTGGCGCCGCGCGCGGCGATCGCCTCGGCGTACCGGGCGAAGCCCTTGATGTGCGCCGTCGGGTCGCCGACGATCGCGATGATGCGGGTCGAGCCGTCGATCGTCATCGCGCGGTGAGCACGAGCGGCGCGGCCAGGCGATGCTCCTGGGCGCGGAACCACAGCCGCACCGTCCTGCGCTCGCTGCGGCCGCGATCCGCGCGCTCGGCCTCGAGCTGGACGGCGTGGCTGTCGTTGTTCTCGAAGCGGAAGTAGCCGTCCGCGTCGGTGAGCGTGCGTTGGCGCGGATCGTTGGTGATGAAGGAGCGGTTGAACAGCGTCACGGTGGCGCCGGCGACGGGCCGTCCCTGCGCATCGACGACGCGCCCCTCGATCACGCCGGTGGCGTTCGCGGCCACATGGACGTTCCACGCGACCGTCGCGACCGCGATCAGCCCCGGCACGACCACCCAGCGCGAGCGCATCCAGGCGGGCAGGGTCATCCCTTGGTCGCTCCCGAGGTGAGGCCGCGGATGAACTCCTTCTGCGCCATCAGGAAGACCAGGATCCCCGGCAGCAGCACCATGACGACGAAGGCGTAGAGCGCGCCGGTGGTGTCCTCGAGATAGGACAGGAACCGGGCGAGGCCGAGCGGCAGGGTCTGCATCTCGGCGTCGCGGGTGATGATCAGCGGCCACATGAAGCTGTTCCACGACCAGATGAAGGCGAGGATGACGTTGGTCGCGATCGCCGGCTTCGAGAGCGGCAGGAGAACGGTGGCGATGATGCGCCACTCTGACAGACCGTCGATCCGTGCGGCGTCGATCAGGCTCTTCGGCACCGCCTCGAACGCGGCCTTGTAGATGAAGATGCAGACGATGGTGGAGAGAAGCGGCAGCGCGAGCCCGAGATGGGTGTTCAGCACGCCAAGCCTGGCGGAGATCAGGTAGGCCGGGATGATGGTGGCCTGGAACGGGATCAGCATGCAGGAGAGCAGCAGCAGCAGCACCAGCCGCTTCGCCGGGAAGTGCCTCGTCAGCGCATAGCCGGCGAGCGCGTTCAGCACCACGTTGCCGGCCACCGCCAGCGCCGAGACGATCGCGCTGTTGAGCAGGTAGCGCGGGAAGGGGATCAGGTACCAGACATCGACGAAGTTGAAGAGATGCGGGTCGAGCGGCGTCAGCCGCGGCGGATAGGCGTAGATGTTCTCGTCGGTGATCGCCGTCTTCAGCACCCAGTAGAACGGCAGCAGCATCGCCGCCGAGACGAGGATCAGCACGGCGTGGCGCGCCCAGGGGAAGTGGCGGCGCATCAGTCGCGCTCCACCGCGCCGGCATTGCCGCCGGCGGCCCAGTTCGCGAGCACGGTGAGGAACAGCAGCAGCGCGAACTGCACCACCGTGATCGCAGCAGCGTAGTCGAACCTGGTCTGGCCGAACCCGGCCTTGTAGATGTAGGTGATCAGAAGCTCGGTCGCATGTCCCGGCCCGCCGTTCGTCATGATGTAGACGAGATCGAAGCTCGTGAAACTGTTGAGCAGCCCGATCACGGCGCAGAGGAACAGCGAGGGGCGCAGCATCGGCAGCGTGATGCGCAGGAACCGCGCCCAAGCGGGCGCGCCGTCGATCCGTGCCGCCTCATAGAGATGCTGCGGGATCGACTGCAGCCCCGTCAGCAGCACGATCATGTAGAAGCCGATCACCTGCCAGATGTCGGTGACGATCACCGCCGGCAGCGCCATGTCGAACGAGGCGAGGAAGCCGAGCGGCTCGTCGATCAGGCCGGCCGAGCGCAGCACCCAGTTGAAGAAACCGCCGCGCTCGTCATACATCCAGCGCCAGATGATGCCGACCGCGACCGTCATCAGCGGATAGGAGAGGAAGACGATCGTGCGATAGACCGGCGCGCCCCTCAGGTCGCTGTTCACCAGAAGCGCGATGCCAAGGGCGAGCGCGATCGCCACCGGCGCGGCGCCGATCCAGACCAGCGTGTTCCAGAGCGCCTGCCAGAACACCTCGTCCCACAGGAACATCTCCTCGTAGTGCTCGAGTCCGACCCAGCGCGCCGGGCGCATGGGCGACCAGGACTGGAACGACAGAACCACGTTCCAGCCGAGCGGGATCAGCCGGTAGAGCAGGAAGATCGCGAGCGAGGGTGCAAGGAAGCAGACGATCAGCGCAAGCTCGCGCGTCCGCTTCCTGCCGTACCAGCCGGCGGCAGCCGCCACCGCTCAGCCCCGGTCGAGCTCCCGCTGCACGCGCCGCTCGGCATCCGCCAGCGCGCGCGCGGCCGGCTTGCGGCCGAGCAGGGCGTTCTGCATTTCGGGCCAGAACGCCTCCTTGATGCGGCTGTCGAGCGGCGTGCGCCAGTTGCCGACCATCTTGTCGGTGTGCTCGATCTGGGTGCGCAGGATCGCGTGGACGGTCGGGTCCTCCTTCTCGAGCTTGGCCAGGAGGGCGGTATCGACGGCGGTGTTGCCGGTGAGGATGCGGCGCTGGTTCGCAAGCTGGCCGGCCTGCGCGTCGGCGGTGACGTGCTTGACGAAGGCGATCGCAAGCTCGGGATGCTTCGAGCCCTTGCTGACGCCGAGCCCGTGGCTGTTGGGCGTGGAGTAGCCGCCGGGCGCGTGCGCGACCCCGAGCGTCTCCGGCGTCACCCAGGCACCCTGGCCCTTGAAGAAGTAGTAGGCGGGGCTGTGGGCATGCAGCATGCCGACATTGCCCGTGCCGAAGGCGCCGTTCGGCTCGACCCAGCGGCCGGTCCAGGAGATCTTGTTGATGGCGCCGGTGTCGGAGGCGCGCGCGAGCTTCTCGACCACCTCGACCGTCTTCGGCGTGTTGAAGGCCGTCCTCTTGAGGTCCGGGGTCAGGAGCTCGATGCCGTTCATCGCGAAGAGCGGCCAGTAGAGCCAGTCGAAGTTCAGCGTCAGGAAGCCGGTGCGGTCGCCGCCCTTGATGCGGTCGGCGAAGGCGAGGATCTCGTCGAACGAGCCCGGCGGACCGGCGAGGCCGGCCTGCCGGAACAGCAGCTTGTTATAGAACAGCAATGTCTTGGTGATGTAGAACGGCACCATGAAGGTGCGCCCCTGGTAGGTCCAGTTGGCGAGATACTCGGCGTTGAAGCGGCTCTTCACCGTGGAGTCGGAAGCGATCGCGTCGGTCAGGTCCATCAGCGCGCCGTTCGCGGCGTATTCCAGCCAGAGCGCGCCCTGCGTGTTGATCACGTCGGGCGGCGTGCCGGCGGCGAGCTGCGTCTGGTAGAAGGGCGGCAGTTCCGGCCCCTTCTTGTCCAGCCACTCGACCTCGGCGCCCGGATTGGCGCGCTGGAAGCCCTCGATCCAGCCGCGGATCAGCGGCTCCTGGTCGATGATGTTCCAGGTCAGGAAGCTGATCTGCCTCCGCGTCTGCGCGATCGCCGGTGCGGCGAGCGCCGCGGCAAGCGCGGCCGGGGCCTTGAGGGCGGAACGGCGACCGAGCATGGGTTCCCTCCGGGTCTTGTGCGTTTGGTTTCGATGCTAGATCAGCCGCACGCCTCGCGCCAAGCGATCTCGCGGCCTTCGCGTGCCGAGCGTTCGGCGAGCAGGCAGGCGGCGACCGCAGCGCGCCCTTCCTCGGGGGTGACGAGCGCACGGCCGGCGCGGAAGCCCCGGATCGCCTGCTCGGCCTGCGTGGCGAGCTCGTGCACTTCGCCGGAGGGCGCGAAGTCCAGCGCTTCGGCGCGCGCGCCGGGCGCGGCGCGGCCGCGGAACAGGTGCAGGCTCGCGGTCGCGGTCTCGGCGCGATCCATGGCCGCCGACCAGAGCGCGCGGATCGAGCCGGCCTCGCCGATCACCGCGACGGCGAGGTGGTGCTCGAAGCCGGCGACCGTGTTGACGACGGTCGCGGCCGCGCCGTCGGCGAAGCGCAGCGTGGCGGAGAACGCGCGCGGCATCGCCGGGTCGCCCACGGCGTCGGCGCGCAGCAAGACGGGCTCTCCCGAGGCGCGCAGCCACCAGAGCGCGAGATCGGCGTGGTGCACCGCCTCCTCGAGGAGCCAGGAGCCGACGCGCGCGCGGTCGTAGCGCCAGCCGCCTGCCCCGCTGCGATAGGGGAAGCGGAACAGGCTGATCTGCACCGCTTCGGGCCGGCCGATCGCGCCCTCGTCGATCAGCGCGGCGATGCGGCCGAACTGGGTGGAGAGGCGCAGCTCGTGGCCGATCGTCAGCACGCGGCCGGAGGCGCGCGCGGCCGCGACCAGCGCATCGCACTGCACGAGCGTGAGCGCCATCGGCTTCTCGAGCAGCACATGCTTGCCCGCGCCGAGGGCCGCCAGCGCCACCTCCGCATGCAGGTGGTTGGGCACGGCGACGAACACCGCCTCGATCTCCGGGTCGGTGACGGCCTCGCGCCAGTCGCCGAGGACGCGCGCCTGCGGCCAGTCGGCCCGCGCCGTGCCCGCCGCCTCGCCGCGCGCGGCGATCACCGCGAGCCGTGCCGACGGCGCGGCGGCGAGCGCG
>NZ_VIKA01000206.1 GCF_006704265.1 Elioraea sp. Yellowstone
GCGCTGGATGCCGCGCACCGGCTCGGCCGGATCGACCGCGCGCGGCGCGACGCCGAGGCCGGGCCGCTGCTCGCCGAGCGGGCGCGCGCGCTCGCGATCCGCCCTTTCCTCGATGCGCTCTACCGGCCGGCACCGGAGGTGCTGACGCCTCCTGATGCGGCGATCGTCTGCCGCTGCGAGGAGGTGACCGCCGGCCAGGTGCGCCAGGCTGCGCGCCTCGGCGCCACCGGGCCGAACCAGGCGAAGGCGTATCTGCGCTGCGGCATGGGGCCGTGCCAGGGGCGGCTCTGCGGCCCGACCGTGGCGGCGCTGATCGCCGCCGAGCGCGGCATCGCGATCGCCGAGGCGGGCAGCTACCGCCCGCGCGCGCCCTACAAGCCGCTGACCGTCGGGGAGCTCGCGCATGGCTGAGCGGATCGTCATCGTCGGTGCCGGCGCGGCCGGGCGGGCGGCCGCCGCGCTGCTGCCGCAGGCGCGCATCGTCGCCCGGCCCGAGGCGACGGCATGGCACGCCGAGCCCGGCCGGCTCTGGATCCTGGAGCGCGGACAGATCGATGCCGTGCCCTTCGACATCCTGGTCGTCGCGGCACCGGTGCTGCATCTGCTGCTCGCGCTCGGCTGCCGCACGCGCGCCTGGCGGCCGGTGGTCGATGCCTGCGGACGGACGAGCGCCGCGGACGTCTTCGCCGCCGGCGCGCTGGTCGGTGCCGCGACCGCGGACGAGGCCGCGCGCCAGGGCCGGATCGTCGCCCAGGCGATCCTCGGCCGCGCGCCGGAGGGGACCATCGCGGTCGGCGCGCCGCCGGAACGGGTGGGCGAGGACGACCTGCTGGCCGCCTCGCTCGGCGTGACAAAGGTTGCGCTCCGCGATGGCGGCATCGTCGGCATCGCCACCGCGGCCCGACACCGGACCGATGCGGAGCCGATCCCGTTCGCGCCCGCCACGCCGATCCCCTTCGCCGCCCTCGCCGCCCGCGCCGGCGAACGGCCGCCGCCGCGGCCCCTGCAGATCGACGAGGCGCTGGCATGAGGGCCGACGCCATCGTCGTCGGCGGCGGGCTGCACGGGCTCTCCGCGGCGCTGCAGCTTGCGCGGCGCGGACGGCGCGTTCTCGTTCTTGAGGCCGAACGGATCGCCGCCCACGCCTCCTCCGCCTCGGCCGGCGGCGTACGCACGCTCGGACGCGACCTCGCCGAGGTGCCGATCGCGCTCGCCGCGCTCGAGATGTGGCGCGAGATCGCGAGCCTGGTCGGCGACGACTGCGGCTACACCCAGAGCGGTCAAGTGAAGGTTGCCGAGACCGAGACGGAGCTCGACCAGCTCGCCGCGCGCGTGCGCGCCCTGCGGGCGCGCGGCTGGGAGCACGAGGAACTGGTCGACCGCGACGCGCTGCGCCGCCTCCTCCCGGCGCTCGCGCCGCACTGCGTCGGCGGTCTTGTCGTGCGTACCGACGGCTTCGCCACCCCCTACCGCACCGCGCTCGCCTTCCACCGCGCCGCCGTGGCGGCCGGCGCGGTCGTGCGCGAGGGCGCGCGCGTCGTCGGCCTCGAACGGTCGGGCGGGATCTGGCACGTCGCGCTCGCGGACGGCACGCGCGCGACCGCGCCGATCGTGGTGAACGCCGCCGGCGCCTGGGGCCCGCGCGTCGCGCGTCTCGCCGGCGAGACCATCCCGGTGCGGTTCTCGGCCTTCATGATGCTGCTGACCTCGCCGCTGCCGCCCTTCGTCACACCCGTGGTGGGTGCGGTGGGTCGGCCGCTCTCGTTCAAGCAGCTCGCCTCCGGCCACGTCATGATCGGCGGCGGCCACAAGGGGGTGGCCGATCTCGATACCGGCCGCGTCGTCCTCGACATCGACCGTGCCGCCTACTCGGCGAGGACCGCGCTCGACCTGTTCCCGGTGCTGGCCGGCTGCGCGCTCGAGCATATCTGGGCCGGCATCGAGGGCGTGGCGACGGACGATCTGCCGGTGATCGGCCACGGCCGCAGCGAGGGCCTGGTGCACGCCTTCGGCTTCTCCGGCCACGGCTTCGCGATCGCCCCCGCGGTCGGCGCCCTGGTCGCGCAGCTTGCGCTGGAGGGGACGACCAACCTGCCGATCGGCCCGTTCGATCCGGCCCGGTTCGGCCCCGCGCGCGCCGGGACGGGATGACGCCGCAGGCCGCGACGGCGGGCCCTCGCGGCGATCTTGATCCCGATCAACGCATGGGCGCGCGATCCGTGCCTTCCTGATGCCGGTCCCGATCGGGAGGAACCGCCCGATCGGGGGGAACGGGGCGCCAACAGACCCCGGAGCCGGAGGGAGGAACGGATGGCCGCGACATCGCCAGGCGACCCGGGACGGCCGAAGGTCCCGCAGGGGCCCGAGAGGTCGCCGCGGGCTAGGCTGGCGGCCGGGACGCCGGCTGCCCCCGTCGGCGTCTACGACCACTTCTGGCAGTGCCTGAGCCGATGGGTACCGACGGATCGGTCGCTCCGTGAGCGCGCCCTGCGCCCGGACGAGATCGCGCGGCCGCAGGCGGGGCTTGCGGAGGAGGCCGCGCCGTCGCCGCGCCCGCCTGCCGGCGGCGCGACCGGGTAGGCGCCCCACGGCGCGGCGCGCGCGTCAGCGCATCGCGCCGCGCGCATCCACCGGGAAGACGGTCTCCACCCGCCCGCCGCGCAGGCCGACATACCAGTCGTGCCGGTCGACGGTCGGGTCGCAGTGGCCCGGCACGAGGCGGAGCTTCTGGCCGATGCCGAAGCTGCGTGCGCCCGGATCGTAGTGCAGCGTGGCGTGCTCGTCGGAACAGCCGACGCAGCGCACATCCGGCATCTGCCAGACGAGCGGCAGGCCGCGATCCACCGCCACCCCCTTGTGGCCGACATCGAGCACCGCCACCCCCGGCCGCGCGACGCTGATCACCGTGGCGAGCACGAACAGCGCGTGGCCGAAGGTCCCCACCGGTCGGCCGGCGGCGTCCAGGTTCTGCGCGTAGTCGGCATCCATGAAGGCGTAGGAGCCGGCCTGGATCTCGGTCCAGATCCCGCTCGCCAGCTCCTCCTCGAAGGTGCCGGTGCCGGCGCCGCCGACGATGCGGCAGTGGAGCCCGCGCTGGGCGAGCTGCTCGACCGTGCGCCGCGTCGCCTCCGCCGCCTGGGCGATCGCCGCGTGCCGCTCCTCCGCCCGGCGCAGGTGCTGGGCGAGGCCATGATAGGCCTGCAGCCCGGCGAAGCCGAGATGGCGGCTGTGCGCGATGCGCTCGGCCAACGCCACCGCGGGCGGACCGGGCGCGATGCCGCAGCGGCCCATGCCGACATCGATCTCGACCAGGGTCTCGATGCGCGTGCCCAGCGCCTCGGCCGCCTGTTCGAGCGCCCAGACCTGCTCCGCGTCGTCGACGCAGACGGCGACGGAGGCGAGCTTGGTCAGACCCGCGAGCCGGCGCAGCTTCGCCGCACCGACGACCTGGTTCGAGACCAGGATGTCGGCAACGCCGCCCCAGACCAGCGCCTCGGCCTCGCCCACCTTCTGCACGCACTGGCCGACCGCGCCGCGCGCGATCTGAAGGCGCGCGACGGTGGCGGATTTGTGCGTCTTGGCGTGCGGACGGAGCTTCGCCCCGGTGCCGGCGAGCAGCCGCGCCATGGTGTCGAGATTGGCCTCGAAGACGTCGAGATCGAGCAGCAGCGCCGGCGTGTCGATGGCCTCCTCGGCGTCGCCGGGCAGCGCAGGCGGGGTCGGTGGCATCGGGGTCTCCGCGGTTCAGCGCTTCAGCGCCCAGATCAGGATCCCGGCCGCGACCGAGACGTTCAGGCTCTCGATCCGGCCCGCCCCGCGCAGGGTGACGCGCGCCTCGCAGGCGGCGAGCGTCTCCGCGTCGAGGCCGCGCTCCTCGTTGCCGAGCACGAGCGCGACCGGGCGGTCGCGCGGCAGCGCGGCCGGTGCGACGCCGCCCTCGGCGACCGCGCCGGCGACCAGGAAGCCCGGCCGGATCGCCGCGAGCGCGGGCGCAAGCGGCGCGGCGCGGTAGAGGGTGAGGTGCTCGAGCCCGCCCTCGGCGACGCGATGGGCGGAATCCGTCGGTCCGGCCTGCTTCGGATGGCCCGAGAGCACGATGCGGTCGAGCCCGAAGAACGCCGCGGTGCGCGCGATCGCGCCGAGATTGTGCGTGTTCGCGATGCCGTCCATCACCAGGAGCAGCGGCATGCGCTCGCGCGCGGCGAGCACGGCGCCCGGGTCGAAGGCCGGGATCGCCTTCGGCCGCGCGACCGCGACGATACCGCCGTGCAGGGGCGTGCCGGCGACCCGGTCGAGCTCGGCGCGCGGCAGCATCCGGTAGGGTCGGCGCGCGGCGGCCAGCACCTTGCAGAACGGCCCGGCCGCCTCGCGCAGCGCCTCCTCGTAGAACAGCCGCTCGACGCGCTGGGGCGCGCGCGCGAAGAGCGCCGCGACGGCGGGCAGGCCGGCGACGCGGACGAGATCGGCCGGCTCCTCACCGTGGCGCTCGGCAACCCGGGCGGCGGGTCGGGGCGGCGGGCGGGGCGGTCCGCGACGGTCGCGCGGCGGAAGGTCACGGCGCATGGCGCGGTGCGTGCCATCGCGCGACGGCGGCGGCAAGGGGGCGGATGGACGCCCCCCGCGCTCCCGCCTACCCTGCCGCTGTGACCTCCGCCGCCCTGCCG
>NZ_VIKA01000207.1 GCF_006704265.1 Elioraea sp. Yellowstone
CGGTCGGCCCGCCCGGCCCTCGCTCTCGGGCCGCAGGTGCGGCCCGTCCCCTGGTCAGACGGTCAGGCGCGGCGCCGGCGCGCGGCGAAGCCCAGGCCCAGCAGGCCCATGCCGAGCAGGGCGAGCGAGGCCGGCTCGGGCACGGAGAACTCGCCGTTCGAGATCCGCAGCAGGATCACCATGTCGTCGTGGTTGTCGTCCGGCCCGGCGCCGGAGTCGTCGAGGGCGATGATTACCGACGTCCCGCCGGCGGGCGTGCTGCCGTTCACGGTGCTGTCCCAGCTCGCGAGGGCGAACGGATCGCCGCTGGTGAAGGTGAGGAAGAAGTTGGGCTTGGCCGGCGCGTAGTCGTTGGTGGCGTTGGTCACCGTCTTCGGCGTGCCGGTCAGGTTCGCGATGAAGCTGAAGTCGAGCAGGCCGGCGGTCAGGGTGACCGTGCCGAGCAGCGGCGGGGCAGGCGTGGCCGGCGGGAGGAAGTAGTCGGCATTGCTGCCGGAGCCCGCGCCGGTATCGTACGTCAGGGTGCCGGCGGTGTGGTTCAGGATGAAGCGGTTGTTGTACCCGGCCTCCTTGCCGAGATAGTAGACCTCGACCGTGGCCGAGGGGCTGGCGAAGAGGTAGAGGTTGGCATCGTACCAGCCCTCGAGCGGCGGCTTGTCGAACACGTCGTTCGACTGGAAGCCGAGCGGCGAAGCGCCGATGAACGCCGCCTGGGCCGACCCGGCAGCGAAGGAGAGCGCGAGGGCGGCGGTGCCGGCGAGAAGCGTCGTCTTGATGGTCGTCATCGAGTGATCTCCTGGACGCCTCGCCCAAACCCCCGGCGAGGCCGTCGGGAGGGGAACAGCACACCGCATGCCAGAACCGGAGACGGTTCAAGAACAAGACGTTACAGACGCGTCGCGGACGGCGGGGCGGCGGGTGTAAAGAATCCCGACAGGCCTGCCAGGCCCTCACCCTGACCCTCTCCCGCGAGCGTTCCATCGCGCGGGCGCGGCGGGAGAGGGGTGGGGTGAGGGGAAGCGCCCGAAGCGAAGGGCCGGGCGGTCCGCCCGCCCGGCCCGCGGATCGGGCGATCAGGTGCGCCGGCGCGCGGCGAAGCCCATGCCCAGCAGGCCCATGCCCAAGAGCGCGAGGCTGGTGGGCTCGGGGATGGTGAAGGCGCCGTTGCTGATCCTGATCACCATCACGAGGTCGTCATGGTTGTCGTCGGGCCCGCCGCCGCCGTCGTCGAGGGCGACCAGCAGCGTGTTGCCGCCGAAGGCCGAACTGCCGCCGGCGAAGCTGCAGGCCGTGATCGCGGCGGCGGGGTCGCAGGTGATCACGAAGGAGAAGAAGTTCGGCACGCTGGGCGGCAGCGGGTTCGCGGCGTTGGTCACGGTCGCGAGGGGGCCGAAGAAGTCGGTCGTGAACGCGAAGTCGATCAGGCCCGGTGGCGTCAGCGAACTTCCCTCGAAGGTGGGCGCGGAAGAGCCGCCGAACAGCGAGGACAGCCCCGTATCGCCCGATTGGGCCCCGAAGCCGGTGCCGTTCAGGAAGAACTCGTTGTTCGCCCCGGCCTCGATGCCGATGAAGTAGACGTCGATCGTCGTCGCCGCGCCGGCGATCAGGAACCAGGTCGCGCCGAGCCAGCCCGTGACGCCGGCGCCCATCACGGAGTTGCTGCCATCGGTGGTGTGGAGGACAGCCGCCGTCGCGCCGGTCGTCGCCGAGAGCGCGAGCCCGGCCGCTGCCACGCCTGCGAGAAGAAGCTTCTTCATGGCGGTTCTCCTGAAGTCCGCGGCGATGACGCCGCCCTGCATGTACCCGTATGCAATAGTTATGCCTTAAGAATAAGTTCGGATAATTCAAGGGGTTGCGGCCGCGCCGACGACCGCCGCAGCAGAAGTGTAAAGAATCCCGACACGCTGCCCCGTCCTCACCCTGTCCCGCTCCTGCCGGCGGAAGAGGGGCGGGATGAGGGAGGGGACCCGAAGCGAAGGGCCGGGAGGTCGCCCCCCCCCGGCCCTGCTCTCCGGGCCGCAGGTGCGGCCCGCCCCCTGTGGTCAGTCGGTCAGGCGCGGCGGCGCGCGGCGAAGCCCAGGCCCAGCAGGCCCATGCCGAGCAGCGCCAGCGAGGCGGGCTCGGGCACCGGCGTGGCGGGATCGTCCGGCGTGGCGGCGCTCAGGCGGCGGGCGATGGTGAGGTGCGAGACGCCCTTGGCGCCCGGCCCCTTGCCCTTGGCGGTCGTGAAGTCGAAGGGCGGATCGGTGAACGGCGTGCTCCAACCCCCCGCGGCGACGTCCTCGTCCAGCAGGAAGGCGACCAGGTTGGTGCCCGCGCCGCTCTTGAAGACGAGGATGTAGTCGTAGGACGCGAAATCGGCGCCCGCGATCGACCAGGTGCCGGACTTGCCCGTGCTGCCGGCGCCGTCCATCTGGTCCTGGCCGTTGCTCTGCCAGTCGGAGAAGCCGAAGAACCCGGCGGCGTTGATGGCGGCGATCTTGGCGGTGTTCGCGTTGTCGGGATCGCTCAGGTACTGGCAGGCGGCGGCGGCGGTCAGGGTCGGCGCGCCGCCGTCATGCACCCTGGCGGTGCCGTCCGCGGTGAAGCTGGCCGGGCAGTTCATCAGGGCCGCCTCGGCGGCGCCGCCAAGCGCGAGCATCGCTGCACCGGCCAGACCGGCGATTGCAGGACGGTGGAGCCGCATCGGGAGGTCCTTCCAGGAACACGATCCTCTGCCCGCATCATGCGACAGAACGCCGCGTCTGTGTCGTGCGATGAGCAACGCACGCGCCATGCCAATGGCGCATGACGGCGGGATTCTGCAGCGCAGCAGGAGGGCGCAGCGGCGGGTGTAAAGAATCCCGACACGCCTGCCCCGCCCTCACCCTGTCCCTAGCCCACGGACGTGGGAGAGGGGCGGGATGAGGGAAGGGGCCCGAAGCGAAGGGCCGGGAGGTCGCCCTCCCGGCCCTTGCGTCAGGCCGCCGTGGCGGCCCGTCCCCTGGTCGGCGGGTCAGGCGCGGCGGCGCGCGGCGAAGCCCAGGCCCAGCAGGCCCATGCCGAGCAGCGCGAGGCTGGCGGGCTCGGGGATCGCGGTGCCGCCGCTGTCGTAGAAGCTCAGATGCGACAGGCCGCACGGCCCTGGACCGGAGGGCCCGCCACCGCACTCGACCGGCGTGGACCAGTCGCCCGAATTCACCGACCCGTCGTCGTTCAGGAACACGTTGAAGTTCGGCCCGCCCTTGGCGACGTAGGCGAGGATGGACGGATCGCCCGGCCCCGGCGTGTAGGTCCAGGTGCCGGTGCCACTGCCGCCGCTCCCGAACGCGAAGGCGAACTCGCTGCCGTCGATCGTCGGGAAGAGCGTCGAGTTGATCGTTGTGGTGGTGAGGACGCCGGCATCGTTGAAGTCGAACTTGATGATGATCGGCGAGCCTGCGGCGGCGTCATAGATGAGCGGATCGTTCGGGATCGCGCAGGCGCTGAACGGCGACCCGAAGGTGCCGGCGCAGTCGTTGCCGCCGATCGTGCTGACGAAAGTGTCCGCCTTCGCGCCGCCGATCGCCAGCATCGCCGCGCCGACCAGACCACCTGCCACAACCGTGCCGAGCCTCATGGCCGCGCTCCTCCGTCGGGTCCGCTCCGGACACTCGCCCGTGCGGGGACTGTCGGCCATGGTTCATGCACCTTACGTGCCAGGGCCGGGAATCCGCGCTTCAGCCTGCGCCCGCATGGGGGCGGTGCGGCGGGCTGTAAAATTCCCCGACACGATCTCGTTTCCATATCAATTGCAATTTCGGGTCGAGATGCCGGCGCAGCGCACCTGCGCGCGGGCCGTGGCCGGCCGCCTCGGGCGCGATCGGTCGAGGCGGTGCAACGTTCTCCGACAGGACCTGCCCGGCGAACCCGTCAGGCGTCGATCAGCCCGAGCCGGTCGCGGATGCGGCCAATATCCCCCGCCATCCGGTCGAGCCGGCCCGAGATGGTGGCGTACTGCGCTTCGAGGTGGCCGAGACGCTGCCGCGCCTCGGTGATGTCCTGCCGCAGCCAGGCCAGATCGGCGCGGATGGCGCGGAGATGCTCCAGGACCAGATCGGCGGGCGGGATGGCCATGGGATCAACCCTATCACACCGGACATGGCGCGCTCAGCGCCGCGACAGCGAAGCCGCCTGGGCCGCCAGCCCCTCTCCTTGCGCCGCGAGCAGCGCCTCGAAGGTGCCGCGGCCCGTCGTGATCGGCTGGCCGCGCAGCTCCAGCATCACCACCACCGGCCGGCCGCGCCCGCCGACCAGGCTGTTGAGCGCCTGCTCGGCCCGGCTCCCGAGCCCGTCGCCGACCGCGCGCCCGTCCAGCCACGCGGCGGTGGCGACCAGCCGGCCCGCCTCCGCCTGCTGGCGCACCCGCCACGCCCCGCCGCCGGGGATCGGCACCCCGAAGGTGAGGTCCTCGTCGTGCTCGCGCGCGCGCCCCCGCCGCGCGCCGGCGCCCTCGTTCCAAGTCGCCGCCCGCGGGAACACCAGCACGCGCGCCGCAAGGGCCAAGCCGCCGCAGGCGGTCTGGGTGCAGCCGGGCGGCAGGGCGAGGCGCGGCGCGGGCTCCTCGGG
>NZ_VIKA01000208.1 GCF_006704265.1 Elioraea sp. Yellowstone
CCTCTGGGCGCTGCCGTTCCTCGCCGCCGCCGCGCTCGTGCCGGGCCCGACCGCGGCGCTCGCGCTGCCCACGCTCGGTTCGCCCGCCCTCCTCGCCCGGCTGGGGCTGGCGCTCGCCACCGTGCTGCTCGCCGAGAACGTCTGGCGCAACACCGACGAGGCCGCTCGCTGGCACGTCAACCTGCCCTGCATCGCCTTCGGCGGCCTCGCCGCCTTCGACGTGTTCGTCTACGCCGATGCGGTGCTGGCGCGCGCCTTCTCGGTGCCGCTCCTGGATGCGCGCGCCGTCGTCACCGCGCTCGCAATGCCGCTGCTCGCGATCGCCGCGGTGCGCGACCGCCGCTGGCGGCGCCAGCTCCCCCTCAGCCGCACCGTGGTCTTCCACGGCGCCACCCTGGTGGTCGGCGGGGTGTTCCTGCTCGGCATCGGGCTGGCCGGCGAGGTGGTGCGCCATCTCGGCGCCGACTGGAGCCGGGCGGTGCAGATCAGCCTGCTCGCCGGTGCGGCGCTCGCCCTCCTGGTAGCGGTCTCCTCGCAGTCGGTGCGCTCGCGGCTGCGCCGGCAGATCGTCGACAACTTCTTCACCGCCCGGCACGACTATCGGCGCGAATGGCTGCGCACCGTCGCCACCCTCTCCGCCGCCGACGCCGAGGCGCCGCCCGCCTTGCGCGCGATCCGCGCGATCGCCGATCCGGTGGACAGCCCCGCCGGCGTGCTGCTCCTGCGCGAGGAGCCCGACGGCGCCCCCCGCTTCGCCTGGGCGCAGTCCTGGAACCGTCCGGCCGCGCCGGCCTCCCTCGGCCCGGAGCATCCCCTGTTCGGCGCCTTGCGCGACGGCACCTGGATCGTCGAGTTCGCCGAGGCGCCCCTGCCCGACCTCAACCAGGCCTGCGGTCCGCTCTGGCTCGCCGTGCCGCTGCCGCATCATCGCGAGGGGCTGATCGGCATCGTGCTGCTCGCCCCCCCGCGCGCCCCCTTCCCGCTCGACGGCGAGACCTTCGATCTCCTGCGCACGCTCGGCCGCGAGGTGGCGATGTTCCTCGCCGAACGGCGCGCCGCCGAACGGCTGGCCGAGAGCCGCCGGCTCGCCGACTATGCCAAGCGCTTCGCCTTCGTCGCGCACGACGTGAAGACCGTCTCGCACCAGCTGAGCCTGCTGCTCGCGAATGCCGAGGACCACATGCAGGACCCCGAGTTCCAGCGTGACATGCTGCTGACCGTGCGCGCCGCGGCCGACCGCATCAACACGCTGATCGCACGGCTGCGCCAGCCCGAGGCCGAGGACGAGGGGAGCGCGCCCGCCGCCCTGCGCATCGATCCGGCCGTCCGGCTCGCGGCCATCGCGGCGGCGCGCCAGGGTCGCGTGATCCTCGAGGTCGAGGGCGAGCCCGGCCTTGCCGCGATCGGCGCGGAGGCGTTCGATGCCGCGGTGACGCATCTCGTCAACAACGCCATCGATGCCTCGCCGCCGGGCGAGATGGTGCGCCTGCGGCTCGCCCGCGCGGCAGGGCGGATCGTGATCGAGATCATCGACCGCGGCCCCGGCATGAGCGCCGAGTTCGTGCGCGACGTGCTGTTCCGCCCGCTCGGCACCGCCAAGCCCAGGGGCAGCGGCATCGGCGCCTGGCAGGCGCGCGAGCTCCTGCGGGCGGCGGGAGGGAATCTCTCCGTGCTGACGCGGCCGGGCGCGGGCACCACCATGCGGATCGAGCTCGCGCCCGCCGATCGTCGGGACACGGCGGGAGAGACGACGCAGATCGAGCGGAGGATGCGCGCATGAGCAAGCCCAAGCTCCTGGTGGTCGAGGACGACCAGGCGCTGTGCGCGCAGTACAAGTGGGGCTTCCCGGCCTGGCGCGTGCTGATCGCCAACGACCGCGCCGAGGCGGAAGCCGTCGCCCGGCGCGAACAGCCCGCCGTGGTGCTGCTCGATCTCGGCCTGCCGCCGGACGCCGAAGGCGTGGCCGAAGGCTTCGCCACGCTCGAGACCCTGCGCCGGCTCTATCCGACCATGCCGGTGGTGGTCTCCTCGGGCCAGGATCAGCGCGAGAACATGCTGCGCGCGATCGCTCTCGGCGCCTACGATTTCTGCGAGAAGCCGGCCGACTTGGCGCTCCTGCGCACGGTGCTCGCGCGCGCGCTGCGCCTGCGCGAGCTCGAGGAGGAGAACCAGCGGCTGGCCGCCCAGCCCCGCCCCAGCCCGATCCGCGACATCCTCACCGCCGACGAGGCGATGCTGAAGGTCTGCCGGCAGGTGGAGCGGCTGGCCTCGGTCTCGGTGCCGGTGCTGCTGCTCGGCGAATCCGGCACCGGCAAGGAGGCGCTCGCGCGCGCGCTGCACGAGATGGGGCCGCGCGCCGAGAAGCCCTTCGTCGCCATCAATGCCGCCGCGATCCCCGAGACGCTGCTCGAGGCCGAGCTGTTCGGTCACGAGAGGGGTGCCTTCACCGGCGCCGTGCGCCAGGTGATCGGCAGGATCGAGCAGGCGAACGGCGGCACGCTGTTCCTCGACGAGATCGGCGACCTGCCGGGCAATCTCCAGGCGAAGATGCTGCGCTTCCTGCAGGAGCAGACGATCGAGCGGATCGGCGGGCGGACCCCGATCAAGGTCGATGTGCGCTTCGTCTCGGCGACCAATCAGCCGCTCGAGGAGCATGTCGCGCAGGGCCGCTTCCGCGCCGACCTGCTCTACCGCCTGAACGCCGTGACCGTGCGCATCCCCCCCTTGCGCGAGCGCGGCGGGGATATCGGCCTGCTCGCGCGCGCCTTCCTCGCGCGCGACGGGCGCGAGTTCGGCCGCCGGCTGCAGGGCTTCGACGCCACGGCGCTCGCCGCGATGGCCGCGCATCGCTGGCCGGGCAATGTGCGCGAGCTGATGAACCGCGTCCGCCGCGCCGCGCTGATGGCCGAGGGCCCGCTGGTGACCGCCGAGGATCTCGAGCTCGCCGCCCCCACGCCGGCCGCGGTCGAGGCGCAGGCGGCCGACAGCGAGGTCGATCTCGACCTGCGCGCGGCACGGATGCGCGCCGAGCGCGACGCGATCGAGCGCGCGCTTGCGAGGAGCCAGGGCAGCCTCGCCGCCGCCGCGCGGCTGCTCGGGATCAGCCGCCCCACCCTCTATTCGCTGCTCGAGACGCACGGGATCCCGCTGCCGCGCCCCGAGGCCGGCACCGCCGCCGCGTCCGCCGACGCCGTCTGACGGAGACACGCCATGCCACGGCTCGTCACGCTTCCCCGCCTTGCCCCCGCCCTGGCGCTCGCCGCCGCGCTGCTGGCCGCCGCGCCGGGCGAGGCCTCGGTCGAGCGGGCGCGCGCCGCCCAGGCGCGCGGCGATCTGCGCGCCGCGCAGATCGAATACCGCAACGCGGTGCGCGCCAGCCCCGACGATCCGGCGCTGCGTGCCGCGCTCGCCCAGGCAAGCCTCGATCTCGGCGACGGCGACACGGCGGAGAAGGAGGCCCGCGCCGCGCTCGAACGCGGCTACGACCGGGCCGCCGGCACGGCGCTGCTGCTGCGCGCCTACCTGACCTTGCGCAAGTTCGAGGAGATCCTGCGCGACTTCCCGATGCAGGAGGGACAGGTGCCGAACGCGGTCGCGGGCCAGGTCGCGGCCGGACGCGCGCTCGCCTATGCCGCCCTGAACCGGCGCGAGGACGCCGCGCGCGCCGCCGCCGATGCGGTGCGGCTCGCGCCCGATCTCGTCGAGCCGCACCTCGCCGCCGCGACCATCGCCGCGATCGGCGGCGACCGCGCCGCCGCCGAGGCGGCGGTCGACCGCGCGCTCGCGCTCGCGCCCGACCATCCAGAGGCGCTCCTGCGCAAGGGCAGCTTCCAGTTCGAGCGCGGCGAACTCCCCCAGGCCGCCGAGACCTTCGCCAAGGTGCTGAGCCGCGAGCCCGGCAACCTGGTCGCGCGGCTGCGCCGCGGCGAGACGCTGATGCGCATGAACAACGACGCGGAGGCGCGCCGGGAGGTCGATACCGTGCTGCGGCTCGCGCCGAACACGCCGCTCGGGGTCTATCTCAGCGCCATGCTGCACGCGCGCGCGCGCCAGTGGCGCGAGGCCGACGAGGCGCTACAGCGCATCCAGGCCCAGGTGCCGAACATCCCTGACGGACTCCTGCTGCTCGCCACCGTCAAGCGCGAGGTCGGGCAGCTCGAACAGGCCGAGGACGCGGCACGGCGCCATGTCGCGCGCCGGCCCGAGGATCCGCGCGGGGCGAAGCTGCTCGCCGCGCTCGAGATGCAGCGCGGCGCGCCCGATGCGGCGGCCGGCACGCTCGACCGCCTCGCGCAGCGCGGGGCCGCGGATGCCGAGGCCTACGACATGCTGGGGCGGGCCCATGCGCTGACGGGGCGGCGGCAGGAGGCGCTCGAGGCCTTCACCAGGGCCGCCGAGCGCGCGCCCGACAATGCCGGCGTGCTTGCCCGGCTCGCCGTGGCACGGCTCGCCGCCGGCGATGCGGCCGGCGCGCAGGAGGCGGCCCAGGCGGCGCACGCGCGCGATCCGAACCCTGTCTCTTAT
>NZ_VIKA01000209.1 GCF_006704265.1 Elioraea sp. Yellowstone
GCGGCGAGGCGCGCGAGCGCCTCCGCGAGTGCCGATTCGCGCCCCGTGGCGTGCGGGCGCAGCCAGGCCTCGGCGAGTGCGGCGAGGTCGCCCTGGGCGGCGAGGTAGACGCGCCAGCGGCACGCGCCGAGCGCGGCGGCGAAGTCGGGCTCGGCCAGGGCCCTGTCCCAGTTCACCCCGAGCTTCACCCCGCAATAGTCCATCACCGTCTTCTGGGCGACGAAGGCGCCCCAGCGCCCGAGATGGACCGCGAAGGCCGTCGGATCGGCCGATCGCTCTGCACGCAGGCGTCTGACCAGCCGGCCGAGCAGGCTCATCGGCGCGCCGTCCTCGCCGTGGTGGACGCGAAGGAACCTGTTGGCATCGCGCAAACCCGCGTGTTAACTGGCCGATGGGCGATCGTATTGAACCTTTCCGGCGCCGGCAGGGAAAGGGCATGCGGCAGCCTTAGGGAGAGGAATGCCGGCGCCGGGTCTCGGGCGCCGCCAAGGGAGAGACGGATGGCACTCGTTCCTGAGGAGGCTCCGGCGGTCAAGCCGCCGCCACCGGTGGAGATCGACCCGGCCGTGGCCCGGGCCTACTGGGCGAAGACCTCGACACTGATGTGGACCACGCTCGCGATCTGGTTCGTCGCCAGCTTCGTGGTGCACCTGTTCGCCCCGAGCCTGAACGCGATCCACATCCTGGGCTTCCCGCTCGGCTTCTACATGGCCGCCCAGGGCAGCCTGATCGTGTTCGTGGTGACGCTGTTCTGGTTCGCCAGGCGGCAGAACCAGATCGACGAAGAATTCGGCGTGGCCGAGGAGTGAGGGGACGACGATGGCCCAGCAGAAGGACGCCTTCCTCAGCCAGCTGAACAAGATCTACGGGGGCTATGTCGGCGGCTTCGCCGTCTTCGTGCTGCTGCTCGCCGGTCTCGAGCAGATGGGCGTGCCGAACCGGGTGATCGGCTACCTGTTCGTGGCGCTCACGATCGGCGTCTACGCCTATATCGGCATCCTCAGCCGCACCATGCAGGTGAGCGAGTACTACGTCGCCGGCCGACGCGTGCCCGCCATCTACAACGGCATGGCGACGGGGTCGGACTGGATGTCGGCCGCCTCGTTCATCGGCATGGCCGGCAGCCTCTACGCCCTCGGCTATGGCGGCCTTGCCTTCATCCTCGGCTGGACGGGCGGGTACATGCTGGTGGCGGTGCTGATCGCGCCCTACCTGCGCAAGTTCGGCCAGTACACGGTGCCCGACTTCCTCGGCGCCCGCTACGGCGGCAACCTGGCGCGCTTCGTCGGCGTGACCGTGCTGATCACCGCCTCCTTCGTCTATGTCGTGGCGCAGATCGTCGGCGTCGGCATCATCACGCAGCGCTTCCTTGACGTCTCCTTCGCCGTCGCGGTGTTCATCGGCCTGGGCGGCATCCTGGTCTGCTCGATGCTGGGCGGCATGCGGGCGGTCACCTGGACGCAGGTGGCGCAGTACATCGTGCTGATCATCGCCTACCTGATCCCGGCGATCCTGATGTCGGTGAAGCTCACCGGGGTGCCGATCCCGCAGCTGATGTACGGGATCGCGCTCGAGAAGATCGAGGCGCTGGAGGCGACGATGCGCGCCGCCGGCCAGGTGATGCTGCCGCACACCCAGGCCTTCGCCGGGCCGAACCAGCAGTTCGACCTGAACCGGGCGATCAACTTCTTCGCCCTGGTGTTCTGCCTGATGGTCGGCACGGCCAGCCTGCCGCACATCCTGATGCGCTACTTCACCACGCCCTCGGTGCGCGAAGCGCGGCAGAGCGTGGCCTGGTCGCTGTTCTTCATCTTCCTGCTCTACTTCACCGCGCCGGCCTACGCGGCCTTCGCCAAGCTCGAGGTCTACCAGAACGTGATCGGCCAGCGCATCGACGCGCTGCCGGCTTGGCTGGAGAACTGGCGCCTGATGTCGCCCTATGGCGTACCGTGGGTGAACGTGGTGGACCGCAACAACGACGGCATCCTCCAGCTCGCCGAGTTCTCGATCCATCCCGACGTGATCGTGCTGGCGACCCCGGAGATCGCGGGCCTGCCCTACGTGATTGCCGGGCTGGTGGCGGCGGGCGGGCTGGCCGCCGCGCTCTCGACCGCCGACGGGCTCCTCCTCGCGATCGCCAACGCGCTCAGCCACGACATCTACTACCGGATGATCGACCGGCACGCGCCGACCAAGCGGCGGCTGATCGTCGCGCGCACCATCCTGATCTCGGTCGCGGTGGTGGCCGCCTACACCGCGGGGCATCTCGGCGCCGACATCCTGTTCCTGGTGGCCTGGGCGTTCTCGATCGCCGCGGCCGGGCTGTTCGCGGCGCTGGTGCTGGGCGTGTGGGACAAGAAGACCAACAGCACCGGCGCGATCGCCGGCATGGTGGTCGGCTACGTGGTGACCTTCGGCTACCTGCTCTGGAGCGAGTTCGCCGGGCTGTCGATGATCGAACTGGTCGGCTCGAAGGAGGCGATCATCCGCGCCTACCAGCAGTATGTCGCGATCCCGACCATCGCGGCCGAGGCGAAGGCGCCGATCCAGGCACTGCTCGCCAACCAGGCGGCGATCACCGACGGGCCGCTGCACGGCGGCATCTTCTGGGGACAGACGGTGGTGCTGCGCAACCGGGTCACCTGCCAGCTCTGGGCGATCAACAACATCTCCGGCGGCATCTTCGGCGTGCCGCTCGCCTTCCTGGTGACCTACGTGGTCAGCCGACTGACGACTGCGCCGTCGCAGGCGATGCAGGACTTCATCGAGTCGATCCGCATCCCGCGCGGCGGCGTGAAGCTGGTCGACCGCGAGCACGCGGTCGACTGAGCCGCAGGCATCGCAGCCCGGGGCGGGGCGAGGCGGGCGGCCGCCTCGCCCCGTCCGTTCCAGAGCAGAGCCGAAGCCGGCATGAACGGGCCACACCTGATCTGGTCCTACCTGCCGTTCTGGGTGGTGGTGTACGGCCTTGCCGTGCTCGCCTGGACCTCGCTCGGGCGCTTCCTGCTGCAGGTCTTCGTCGCCCCCGACAGCCAGAACTACATCTGGCGCTTCTTCCGCCTGCTGACCGACTGGTGGGTCGGCACGGTGCGCCTGGTGACGCCGCTCTATGTCGCGCCACTCTACCTGCCGCTGCTGGCCGCCCTCTGGGCGTTCGGGCTCCGCCTTGTCATCGCGCTCGCGATGTTCGCCGCCGGCCTGGCGCCCCGGCTCTCCGCGATGCAGCCGGGCACCTGATGACGCCGCAGGGGCTGTTCGTGCTGACGGTCGGCGTCAGCCTGACGGGTGCGCTGGTGCACATGCTCGGCGGATCGTTGCTGTTCATCATCGTGTTCCAGACCGCACCGCTCTGGTGGCCGGAGATCTTCGGCTTCCATGCGCCCGTGCTGGCCTACGCCGCCTCGCTGCTGATCGCCACCGCCACGCTGATGCTCGGCGGTGTGCCGGCTGCCCTGGTCGAGCGCGTCACGGGAGCGACCGCGCCGGCCGCGCCGGCGATGTGGACCTGGCTTGCCTCGGTCGCGGCGCTCACGCTGGCGGGACTGGCACTGGGCTTCGGCTGACGCCAGACTTGCCGCAGGGAGCGCCCGATGGATCGCATCGTGGCCGTGGCCGACCAGACCATCCGCCGCGCCTGCGGCTTCGCCGCACTGGGCGTCTGCCTGACCATGTTCGCGCTCTCCTTCGACGCGGTGCTGGCATTCCGCGCCGGCGCCGTGCTCACCACCGCCGTGTTCGCCGCCCTGCTCTATCTCGGCCACCGCGCGCCGCGCTTCGACGTGCGCCGCACCGAGCTCTGGTCGGTCACCGGGCGTCAGCTCAGGCTCCCGCGCGAGCGGGCGCAGAGGCTGCTCGGCGGCGTGCTGCGCGACCGCTATCTCTGGCATGCCGATCGCGCCGCACTGCTCGCGATCGGGCTCTGGAGCGCGGCCGGCGCCGTCTGGCTGCTCCGGCTCGCGCGCGGCGCCGCAGGAAGTTGAGCCGCGGTCAGGGCGGCGGCGCGCTGCGGCACGCGGCCGAACCGACGCGCGCGATACGCGCCTCGCAAGCGGCGTCGGAGCGCGGCGGCGACAGGCCGGCGACGAGCAGCAGCGCCCCCGCGGGCAGCCCGCCTGCTTGCCGCGCCGCCTCGGCTGCCCGCACGAGCGCAGCTGCGGCCTCGACTGCACCGTGCCAGGCCTCGTCCGCGTCGCTCCGCAGCGTCGCGGCGAGCGGGCGCCGCGCTGCCTCCTGCCAGCCTGCGCGCGCCGGGGGACCGAACACGACGAGCCCGAGGCCGGCGAGATCGGCCAAGTGCGACGGCAGGTCGGGCGGCCCGTCGGCGAAGCGCGTCTCGGCGAGGTCGAGCGCGGCGTGCAGCGAGGCGATCCGGCGCAGCACGTCGCCGGCGCGATAGGGCGTGGCGCGCGGCGGGAGATCGGCGCCGAGCTGCGCCAGCAGGGCGAGCGTGACG
>NZ_VIKA01000020.1 GCF_006704265.1 Elioraea sp. Yellowstone
AGATCCATGCGCTCGCCGGCACCAAGCGCGGCGACCAGCTCGCCCTCGGTCTCGCGCGCCTCGCCTCCCTCGCCCCCGGCGCGCGCCGCCTCGGGCTCTCCGCCACCGTGGCGCACCGCACGCCGCTCGTCGCCCTCCTCTCGGCGGACGGGCGCGGCACGGGGGTCGCGATCGTCGAGGCGCCCGAAGGCGCGGCCCCCGAGATCGCCGTGCGCCTGCCGGACGGACCGCTGCCCTGGTCGGGGCACATGGGCCTGCTCGCCGCCCCGGCGATCTATGACCTGATCCGGCAGGCGCGCAGCGCGATCGTCTTCGTCAACACCCGCGCCCAGGCCGAGCTGATGTTCCAGGCGCTGTGGCGGCTGAACGACGACGCGCTGCCGATCGCGCTGCATCACGGCAGCCTGGCGCGCGACCAGCGCGCCAGGGTCGAGGCCGCGATGGCCGAGGGGCGGCTGAAGGCGGTGGTTGCCACCTCCTCGCTCGACCTCGGCATCGACTGGGGCGATGTCGATCTCGTCATCCAGGTCGGCGCGCCGAAGGGCGTGAGCCGGCTCATGCAGCGCATCGGCCGCGCGAACCACCGCTGGGACGTGCCCTCGCGCGCGATCCTCGTCCCCGCCAACCGCTTCGAGGTGCTGGAGTGCCGCTGCGCGATCGCCGGTGTCGCCGCGCGCGACCTCGACGGCGATCCGCCCCCGCCCGGCGGGCTTGACGTGCTCGCCCAGCACATCCTCGGCATGGTGTGCGCGGGGCCGATCCACCCGGACGACCTCTATGCCGAGGTGCGCCGCGCCTCCCCCTATGCCGATCTGTCGCGCCGGGACTTCGATGACGTGGTGCGCTTCGTCGAGGACGGCGGCTACGCGCTCGCCGCCTACGACCGCTACCGCAGGCTGTTCCGCGACGCCGAGGGCGGGCTGCACGTGGCGAATGCGCGCGTCGCCCGCCAGCACCGCATGAACATCGGCACCATCGTCGAGGCGCCGCTCCTCAAGGTGAAGCTCGGCCGCAGCCTCGGCGGGCCGGTGCTGGGCGAGATCGAGGAATACTTCGTCTCGATGCTGCAACCCGGCGACACCTTCATGTTCGCCGGCCGCCTGCTGCGCTTCGACCGGCTGCGCGAGACGGTGGTGGAGTGCTCGCCGGGTGCGGGGGACGATCCGAAGGTGCCGGCCTATGCCGGCGGGCGGCTGCCGCTGACCACCTCGCTCGCCGACCGGGTGCGCGCGCTGGTGCAGGATCCCGCCGCGTGGCACGACCTGCCCGAGGACGTCGCCGAGTGGCTGCGCCTGCAGAAGGCGCGCTCGCGCCTGCCCGGCCGCAACGACCTGCTGGTCGAGACCTTCCCGCGCGGCGGACGCTGGTTCCTGGTCGCCTACTGCTTCGAGGGCCGCAACGCGCACCAGACGCTGGGCATGCTGCTGACGCGGCGGATGGAGCGCGCGGGCTTCGGCCCGCTCGGTTTCGTCGCCACCGACTACGTGGTCGCGGTGTGGTCGGCGCACCAGCCGGTGCGGATCGCCGAACTGTTCGACGAGGACATGCTGGGCGACGATCTCGAGGAATGGATGGCCGAGTCGTCCATGCTCCGCCGCACCTTCCGCAATGTCGCGGTGATCGCGGGACTGGTCGATCGCCACCATCCCGGGGCCGAGAAGTCGCGCCGCCAGGTGACCGTGAACACCGACCTGATCTACGACGTGCTGCGCAAGCACGAGCCCGACCATGTGCTGCTGCGCGCCACCCGCGCGGACGCCGCGCGCGGCCTCGTCGATGTCGGCCGCGTCGCCGCACTGCTCAAGCGCGCGAAAGGCCGCGTGGTGCACATGGCGCTCTCGCGCGTCTCGCCGCTCGCCGTGCCGGTGCTGCTCGAGGTCGGCAAGGAGAGCGTGGCCGGCGCGGGCGAGGAGGCGCTGCTCGCCGAGGCCGAGGCGGCGCTGGTGGCCGAGGCGCTGGGCGAGGCCGAGCCGCCGGCGGCCCCCGTCCATCCCGTGCCTCGCGCGGACGCCGCGCGCGACCGCAAGCGCGCATCCGGTCGCGCGCTCGGCACCCAGGGCCGTGCGACGCTGCGGCGGATCGGCGGCCGCCGCCAGGGCGCGCTGCCGTTCACCGAATGAGCGCAGCACCGATCCACCTCGCCGGCGAACGGCTGATGCTCGATCCGGAGGGCGCGCTCTGGTGGCCGGCGCGCCGCCTCCTCGTGGTCGCCGACCTGCACCTGGAGAAGGGCTCGGCGCTTGCGGCACGCGGCACGCTTGTTCCGCCCTATGACAGCCGCGCCACGCTCGACCGGCTGATCCCGCTGGTGCGGCGCTACCGGCCCGCGCGGCTGGTCGCCCTCGGCGATTCGTTCCATGACCGGCACGGCGCCGCGCGGCTCGCCCGCGAGGACACCGCGCGCCTGGCTGCGCTCGCGCAGACGCTCGAGCTGGTCTGGGTTCTCGGCAACCACGACCCTGCCCCGCCCGACGGCCTGCCCGGTGTGGCCACCGAGGCCCTGCGCGAGGGGCTGCTGACCTTCCGGCACGATGCGACCGGGCAGGCGGGCGAGATCTCCGGGCATCTGCACCCGAAAGCGAGTGTCGCAACGCGCGGCAAGTGGGTGACCAGACCCTGCTTCGTCGTGGACCCGCGCCGCGTCGTGCTGCCCGCCTTCGGCGCCTACACGGGCGGTCTCGACGTGCGCGAGCCCGCGATCCGCGCGCTCTTCCCGCGCGGCGGCCGCGCCTTCCTGCTCGGGCGCGGCCGCCTCTACAGCTTCACGCTCGTCGAACTGCGCGAGGCCGAGCCGGCGTGAGCCGCCCGGCGCCGGCTCACGGCAGGATCGGCCGGTCGACGATGTGGACGATCCCGTTCGAGGCCGGAATGTCGGCGCGCGTGATGGTCGAGGCGCCCCAAGCGACGACGCCCGTGCCGGCGCCGTAGCCGGCGTCGCGCTCCGACCGCACGGTGATCCGGTTCGGATCGGTGCCGTCCACGACGATGCGGTTGCCGTTCTGCGTCACCAGCCGCACGGTGCGGCCCTCGAACTCGGAGAGCGGATGGCGCCCCTCGACGACATGGGCGCTGACCAGCGCGCGGCCGCGCACCGGATCGGCCGGCGCGTTGGCGGGGAACAGCGCCTCGCGCTGGCTGGCGGGGATCCCGCCCCAGCCGCTGTCGGTCGGCGCGAACACGGTATAGACCCCGGCGCTGCGCAGCATCTGATCCGCCTCGGTGCGGTTCATGGCATCGACGAAGCGTTCCAGGTCGGCATCGCTCGCCAGGACCGTCGCCAGGTCGCGGTACGCCGGCGCGGGCGCGGCCCGCTCCGTCGTCGCCGCACCGCCGCAGGCCGCCAGCACCAGTCCCGCGCTGCCGAACAGCACGAACCGTCGCGTCGTCATGATCGCTTCTCCCGTCGTTATGCGGCGGGGCGGTTCCGCGATGGAGCCGCCCTCGCAGCCGGCGGCGGAGGCGACCTCGCTGTCCGACGGGCCGCTAGCGCCGCTCCTCCCGCATCAACGCGGCAATCGTGCGGTCGGTTTCCAGGGGCGAGCCGGCAAGCCCCTCCGCCACGCCGGCCCGGTCGGCCTCGGGCCGGTTCTGGCTCAGCTTGGCGCTGCCTTCGAGCCCGGCGATCAGCAGCCGGAACCCGAAGATCCCCCTCAGCATCCCGGCGATGAAGTCCGCCGGCGCGTCGTCCACCGCCCAGGACTCCGGACGGGCGGCCTCGAGCGCATCCGTCAACGCCGCGACGATCGCGCGCAAGGCCTCCGGCTCGGCCACCGGCTCGATCCGCCCGCGCGCCTGCACCGCGACGTAGTTCCAGGTCGGCACGACCTTGCCGTGCTCGCGCTTGGACGCATACCAGGACGGGGTGACGTAGGCATGCGGCCCGACGAAGCAGGCGAGGGCTGCCGGGCGCTCGCGCAGCAGCGGGACGATCGGGTTGGCGCGCGCGACATGGCCGACCAGCGCGTCCTGGCGCCCGGGCTCGATGACCAGCGGCAGATGCGCCGCGACCGGACCTTCAGGCCCGTTCACGGCAAGGGTGGCGAAGCGGAGCCGCGCGATCATCGCCCGAAGCTCCGCCTGCTCCTTCACGCGGAAGGACGGCGGGGCGTACATCGGCCGCACTCTGGAGGGGGAGTGTCGTGCCCGCAACCCCCCGGCCGGTGGGGTACATGCCCTCGATCGGAACCCGTCCTGGCGCGACCGTGAGGCTTTGCAGCCCCGCGACCGCGGCCATATACCGGCCATGCTCGATCGAACGCCGGGGCCAGCGGGAAGGCGGTCCACGGCGCCCACACGTCACGGTTGAGGTGTTTCTCGTCGCATGGGCCTTCCCGCCGGCGCGCCGGTTCTGTTGTGGTTCCGCCAGGACCTGCGCCTCATCGACAATCCCGCCCTCGCTGCCGCGGTCGCTGCCGGCCGGCCGGTGATTCCCGTCTTCGTGCTCGACGAGCACGCGGCCGGGCGCTGGGCACCGGGCGGGGCGGCGCGCTGGTGGCTGCATGTGAGCCTCGCCGCGCTCGCCGGCGCGCTCGCCGACCGCGGCAGCCGGCTCGTGCTGCGCCGCGGCCGCGCCATCGACGCGATCCCGCATCTGGTCGAGGAGACCGGCGCGGTCGCCGTGCATGTGAGCCGCCTCTACGAGCCCTGGGCGCGCGCGAGCGATGCCGCCGTGGCGGCGGCGCTGAAGCGGCGGGGTGTCGCGATCCACGGCGCGAACGCAGCGCTCCTGTTCGAACCCTGGACGGTGCGGACCCAGGCGGGTGGGCCGTTCGGTGTCTACACGCCGTTCAGCCGCGCCTGTCTTGCCGCGGCGCCACCGCCGCGCCCCCTGGCTGCCCCGGCGCATATCCCGCAGCCCGAGCGCCTGCCTCCCTCGGAGTCGTTGGACGACTGGGGATTGCTGCCGACATCGCCCGACTGGGCAGGCGGGCTGCGCGCGACTTGGCGGCCGGGCGAGGATGGCGCGCAGGCGCGGCTTGAACGGTTCCTCGCCCGTGGCCTCGAGGACTACGACACCGATCGCAACCGTCCCGATCGCGACGCCACCTCGGGCCTGAGCCCGCATCTGCACTGGGGCGAGATCTCGCCGCGCCAGGTCTGGCATGCCGCCGAGGCCGCGGGCGCGCCGCGACGCCGCGGCACCGAGACCTTCCTCAAGGAGCTTCTCTGGCGCGAGTTCTCCTATCATCTGCTCTGGCACAACCCCGACATGCCCGAACAGCCGCTGAAGGAGGCGTTCCGCAACTTCCCATGGCGGAACGATCCGCCGGCGCTGCGTGCCTGGCAGCGCGGGCGCACCGGCTACCCGATCGTCGATGCCGGGATGCGCCAGCTCTGGCGCACGGGCTGGATGCACAACCGCGTGCGGATGATCGTCGCCTCGTTCCTGATCAAGCACCTGCTGATCCCGTGGCAGGAGGGCGAGGCCTGGTTCTGGGACACGCTGGTGGACGCCGATCTCGCCTCCAACAGCGCCTCCTGGCAGTGGGTCGCCGGCTGCGGCGCGGATGCCGCCCCCTATTTCCGCATCTTCAACCCGGTGCTGCAGGGCCGGAAGTTCGACCCGGAGGGCGCCTATGTGCGGCGCTGGGTGCCCGAACTCGCGCACCTGCCGGCGGCGCACATCCACGCGCCGTGGGAAGCCCCGCCGATCGAGCTCCAGGACGCCGGCGTCACGCTCGGCCGCAGCTATCCTCACCCGATCGTCGACCACGCCGCGGCGCGGGCGCGCGCCCTCGCCGCCCTCGAGAGCATCGCGCAGCACAGGGGATTCCGCTGAATGGACGGTCTGTTCCGGCCGCGCGCAGATCTGCGCGTGGCGGTGATCGGGGCGGGCATCGCCGGCCTCTCGGCCGCCTGGCTGCTGCGCGAACGCTGCGCCGTGACGCTGTTCGAAGCCGAGGACCGGCTCGGCGGACACGCGGATACCCAGGAGGTGGAGGTCGATGGCCGGAGGGTCGCCGTGGATACCGGCTTCATCGTCTACAACGAGACGAACTATCCCAACCTGGTGCGGCTGTTCGCCGCGCTCGACGTGCCGACCGCCCCCTCCGACATGTCCTTCGGCGTCTCGATCGGGGACGGGCGGCTCGAATATGCCGGCGGGGCCTGGCCGCAGCTCTTCGCGCAGAAGCGCAACCTTGTTCGCCCCCGCTTCCTCGCCATGCTGCGCGACGTGCTGCGCTTCTACCGCGAGGCGCCGGCGCGGCTCGCCGATGCCGACGAGGACCTCACCCTGGGCGCCTTCCTCGCACGCGAGGGCTACGGATCGGCCTTCGTGAACGACCACCTGCTGCCGATGGGCGCGGCGATCTGGTCGGCGAGCGTCGCTGGAATGCGCGACTTCCCCGCGCGCGCCTTCGTCCGGTTCTTCGAGAACCACGGGCTCTTGCGCCTCACCGGAAGACCGCGCTGGCGCACCGTCGTGGGCGGATCGCGCCGTTACGTCGCGCGCATCGCCGAGGCGCTCGCGGGGCGGGTCGTGGCGGGCCGGCCGGTGGCCGCGGTCGAGCGCGATGAAGAGGGCGCGACCGTGCACCTGGCAGACGGCGAGGCAAGGCGCTTCGATCAGGTGGTGCTCGCGGTGCATGGCGATGTCGCGTTGCGCCTGCTCGCGCCGGCGAGCGCCGCCGAGCGTGCGATCCTGTCGCAGGTTCGCTATCAGGACAACGCCATGCTTCTGCACACCGATGCGACACTGATGCCGCGCCGACGCGCCGTCTGGTCGTCCTGGAACTATCTCGCGCGCGGCCCGGAGGATCACCCCCGCGAGATCGCGGTCACCTACTGGATGAACCGGCTTCAGAACCTCGCCACGCCGCGGCCTCTGCTGGTCTCGCTCAATCCGTTCCGCGCGCCGCGGCCGGGCTCGGTGCTCGTCGCGAAGACCTACCGCCATCCGCAGTACGATGCGGCGATGCTGCGCGCGCAGCGGGCGCTGCCGGCGATCCAGGGGCGGGACCGCGTGTGGTTCTGCGGCGCCTGGTGCGGCTACGGCTTCCACGAGGACGGCATCGCCTCGGCCGTGGCGGTGGCGCGCGCGCTCGGCGCGGCGGTGCCCTGGGACGGCGCGTCCGCAGACCGCGCGCCCGCCCTCGCGGCCGCGGCATGACCCGCCCCGCCGCCGAGATCCTGCGCGCGCGCGTGGTGCATCTGCGCCATCGCCCGTTCCGCTATCGCCTCGATCACCGCATCTGGGCGCTGCTGCTCGATCTCGATCGGCTCGAGGAGGCGGATCGGGCGTCCCGGCTGTTCGCCTGCGAGCGGGCCGGCGTCGTGTCCTTCCACGCGCTGGATCACGGCCCGCGCGACGGCACGAGCCTGCGCGGCTGGGCCGACATGCAGCTCGCCGCAGCCGGGATCGCACGGCCGACGCGCATCCGGCTTCTCGCCATGCCACGCGTGCTCGGCTACGCCTTCAATCCGATCAGCCTCTATCTCGGCGAGGACGAGGCGGGGCTGCCGAGCGCGGTGATCTACCAGGTGAAGAACACCTTCGGTGACCAGCACGCCTATGTCGCCGCCCTGGACGGCAAGGTCCCGCATCGGCACGCGACCGACAAGGCGATGCACGTCTCGCCCTTCATCGGCATGGCGGCGCGCTACGGCTTCACGCTTGCCCTGTCCGACCGGCGCCTCGGACTGGTGATCGAGGAGCACGAGCAGGGCGCGCGCGTCCTCACCGCCTCGCTTGCCGGCCGGCTCGTGCCGTTGACGGATGCGGCACTGGCTCGCGCACTTGCCGCCGTGCCTTTCGTCACGGTGAAGACCATGGCGGCAATCCATTGGCACGCGCTGCGCCTGTGGCTGAAGGGAGCGCGCTACCATCCACGCCCGACTCCACCCGGTCCCGCCCCGACCGTCGCCACCTGAGAGAGACGCCGGATCGCCATGCACGGAACAGACACCACCTTGTCGGCCGCGCCCCTGGCCGCGCCGCAGCGGCGGCATCGTCTGGCACTCCGCATCGCCGGGCTGATCCGCGCGGGCGAACTCGAGCTCACGCTGCCGGACGGCACGCGCCACCGCGTGCGCGGCGACCGGCCCGGCCCCGCAGCCGAGGTGACCCTCGTCTCGGCGCGCGCGATCAGGCGCTTCGCCTTGGGCGGCAGCCTCGGCTGGGCCGAGGCCTATCTCGACGGCGAGTGGACCACGCCCGATCTGCGCGCGGTGATGGCGCTCGCCGCGGCGAACGAGGCGGAGTGGACGAGGGTGCTGCGCGGCAGCAGCCTGATCCGCTGGCTGTCGCGCCTCGCGCACGCGTTCCGGCCCAACACCCGGCGCGGCGCGCGACGCAACATCGCCGCCCATTACGATCTCGGCAACGACTTCTACGCCGCCTGGCTCGACCGGACCATGACCTACTCGTCGGCCGAGTTCCTGCGGGCCGAGGAAACGCTGGAGGAGGCGCAGGAGCGCAAGCTGCGGAACCTGCTGGATGCGCTGGCGCTCGCGCCGGGGGCGCGGCTGCTCGAGATCGGCTGCGGCTGGGGCCATCTCGCCGAGGTCGCCGCGCGCGAGCACGGTGCACGGGTGGTGGCGCTGACGCTGTCGCAGGCGCAGGCCGAGGCTGCGCGCGCGCGGATCGCCGCGGCGGGGCTCGCCGAGCGCGTCGAGATCCGCATCCAGGACTGGCGTGATGTGCGCGAGAGCTTCGACGCGATCGCCTCGGTCGAGATGTTCGAGGCCGTGGGCGAGGCGTACTGGCCGGCCTATTTCCGTGCGCTGCGCGACCGGCTGCGCGCGGGCGGACGGGCGGGACTGCAGATCATCACGATCGCCGACCGGTTCTTCGCCGACTACCGGCGGAGCGCCGACTTCATCCAGCGCTACGTGTTCCCGGGCGGGATGCTGCCGAGCCCGTCACGGCTGCGCGACGAGGTGGCGCGCGCCGGCCTCGCCTGGCTGTCGGATTCCTGGTTCGGCGCCTCCTACGCTGAGACGCTGCGACGATGGAACGACTCGTTCCAGGCCGCCTGGCCGCGCATCGCCGCGACGGGACGCTACGATGCGCGCTTCAAGCGGCTCTGGGAGTACTACCTCGCCTATTGCGAGACGGGCTTCCGCGCCGGCTGGACGGATGTCGGCCGGATCGTGCTCGCCCGTGCCTGATGCGGCGCCGGCGGGCCGGGCCGCGCGCGACGCAGCGCCCGGCGCACGGCGGCTCGGCACGCGGGTGCTTGCCGCCTACGGCCTGCCCGCCTTCCCGCTGGCGCTGCTCGGCCTGCCGCTGAACGTCTACCTTCCCGCGTTCTGGGGCGACACGATGGGCCTCGGCCTGACCACGGTCGGGGCGATCCTGCTGGCCATTCGCCTCATCGACGGCGTCACCGATCCGCTGATCGGCTGGCTTTCGGACCGTACGCACGGCCCTCTCGGTCGCCGGCGGCCCTGGATCGCGGCAGCGCTGCCGATCGCGGCGCCCGCGGTGTGGCTGCTGCTGGTGCCGCCCGAGGGCGCGGGCGCGCTGCACCTGTTCGCCACCGCGAGTCTCGTCTATCTCGGCTGGACCATGGTGGCGGTGCCCTACGCCGCCTGGGGTGCCGAGCTCTCGCCGGACTATCATGAGCGTACGCGCATCACCGCTTGGCGCGAGGGCGCGACGATCGGCGGGATCGTCGGCTCGGCGCTGGTGCCGGCGCTGGTGCCAGGCGGCATCACGGCCGATCTGCACGCGCTGGCGCTGACCATGCTCGCGCTGTCCGTGCCGGGCTTCGCCGCCCTGTTCGCGTTGGTGCCGGAGCCGCGGGCGCCGGCACGGCGCACGCCGCCGCGCTCGCTCGCCGCCTTCCTCGCGCCGCTCGGGCGCAACGCCCCGTTCCTGCGCCTGCTGGCCGCCTGGGTGGTGAATGGTGTCGCCAACGGCCTGCCGGCAGCGCTGTTCCTGCTGGTGGTGACGCACCTGCTGGCAGCCGAGGCGCGTGCGGGCCTGCTGCTGCTCGGCTATTTCGTCGCCGGCGTGGCGGCGGTGCCGTTCTGGACTTGGCTTGCCGGCCGGCTCTCGAAGCATCGCGCCTGGTGCATCGCGATGCTGTGGGCGGCGGCGGTGTTCGCCCTCGTGCCCCTGCTCGGCCCCGGCGACTGGCTGCCGTTCCTCGCCATCTCGGTGCTCACCGGCATCTCGCTCGGCGCTGATCTCGCGCTGCCGCCGGCGATCCAGGCCGACGTGATCGACCTCGACCATGCCGAGAGCGGATCGCCGCGCGCGGGGCTGTTCTTCGCCGCCTGGAGCATGGCCCAGAAGGCCGGCAACGCGCTCGCGGTCGGACTCGGCCTGCCGCTCCTCGAGACGCTCGGCTTCCGGATCGGACCGGATGGCGCGCAAGGGCTCGGCGCGCTGGTCGGGCTCTACGCGGTCGTGCCGATCGCGCTCAAGCTCGGCGCGGTGGCGCTGATGTGGCGCTTTCCGCTCGACCGCGCCGCACAGGCCGCGATCCGTGCGAGATTGGAACGGTCCGGATGAGGCTTGACCTGCCTGAGGGCTTCGCGGGCATCCGCGTGGTCGGCGACGTGCACGGCGAGGCGGAGGCGTTCCACGCCGCGATCGCGGGCGCCGAGGCGGCGCGGCTCTTCGTGCTGCAGATCGGCGATCTGACCGATCACGGGCCGGACTCGCCCGGTGTGCTCGCGGCGATGTTGGCGCTGATCGACCGCCGCGCCGGGCTGTTCCTGCTCGGCAACCACGACCACAAGCTCCGCCGTGCGCTGCTCGGCCAGAAGGTGACGGTCGAAGCGGGCGGGCTCGACGCCACGCTCGCGCAGCTTGCCCGCCATCCGGAGGGCGCCGTGCTCGCGACGCGCGCAATCGCCGCGATCGCGCGCGCGCCAGCCTGGCTCGTCTGGCGCGACGCCCTGTTCGTCCATGGTGGATTCCACCCCGCCATGCTGACCGAACCTAGCCCGCCGGAGGCCGGCGCGCGGCGTCCCGACGGGCTGGTCGCGCGCGCCCTGTTCGGCCAGACCGTGAAGGGCGCGTTGACCGAGGCGGGCTATCCCGTGCGCGTGCTCGACTGGGTCGATCACATCCCCGCGGGGCTGACGGTCTATTGCGGCCATGACAATCGCAGCAGCGACGGCCGCCCCCACATCGTCGGCGGCGCTCGCGGCGGACGCGCGGTGTTCCTGGACACGGGCGCCGGCAAGGGGGGACACCTATCGTGGATCGACATCGAAACATGATGGACGGAGGACGGCGATGCGGCGAATCGTCGCGGCGCTCACGGCAGTGCTCGCACTCGCGGGCTGCGGCAGCGGCATGAGGATCGAGGACTTCGCCGGGCGCACGCCCGAACTGAGGCTGGAGGAATACTTCGCCGGCCGCACGCGCGCCTGGGGACTGTTCGAGGATCGGTTCGGCACAGTGCGGCGCACCTTCACGGTGGACATCACCGGAACCTGGGACGGGACCACGCTGACGCTGGACGAGGACTTCCTCTACGACGACGGCGAGACGCAGAAACGCATCTGGCGCCTGACGAGGACCGGCGAGCGGCAGTGGGAGGGGCGCGCGGCGGACGTCGTCGGCGTTGCGACCGGGCGCGAGGCCGGCAACGCGTTCCGCTTCGGCTACCGGCTGAACCTGAAGGTCGGCGACAGCACCTGGGAGGTGCGCTTCGACGACTGGATGTTCCGCATCGACGACGAGGTCGTGCTGAACACGGCGAAGGTCTATCGCTGGGGAATCTGGATCGGCACGGTGCAGCTCGCCTTTCGGCGCGTGAGCGCGTCGTGACACGAGCGCGCATCCCGATCGGGTGAAGATGCGCGCCAGGAAGCGCCTGGGCCATTCCGACAGGTCGGGACCGGCGCACAGCTTGGTGACCTGAGCCTTGAGGTCTGCACAGATCATGTCAGGGGCCGGGACCGGCCTCCCACCGTACTGTGCCGGGTTCGGCTCCACGCCCCGGCGAGCTCGTAGGCTGGGCGTAGCGCCTTGTCGGTCGGGACGACAGCCTGCAGCCTGATATGGCGCCCGGGCGGTGCCCGGCTGGCGTCCGGCTGCCGAGAGCTGAGCGGGTGTTTCAGAACCCGAGCCAGTCCGCGCGCCGCTCGGCGATGTCATGCGCGGCGAGAGCTGCCCGCGCCCGGAACCCATCGAGGACGGTGCGCTGCGCCCACCCGACCTTGCCGTTCAGGTGCGGGGAGCGGGCGCGACTCGGTCGGAACTCGATCTGCCATGCGCGCGGTTGGTCCTGGCCCAGGCCGGCGAAGAACTCCTGTCCGCGATCGGTTCACCTGTCGGACCGAAAAGGGGCAGCTCGGCGCGAACCGCTTCACAAAGGCGGGCGTGCCGGCGACGGACCTGTGTACCCAGCGGTCGTTGCCGAGGGGAGTGTGCCTGTTGATGCGGCTGGTGGGGGTCTTTCGGCGGAGGGCGGAGCGGGGCCTGGAGCTGTGGTGGCAGGGCCATGAGAGCATGGCGCGGCGGGTTCGGCCGAGGCGTGGAACGGGCTGGCCTGGGCCCATTCGCGCCAGGACGTCTGAATGATACCCTCCGCACAACGGCTCGACCTTTGTGCGGAGGGTATCGCGCGCGGGGCTGGTGGGGCGGCCGCGCGCGAACATGACCCCGTGCCAGCCCGCCGAAGGTCAAACCTTCGGCGGGCTGGTATGAAGCGCGCAGCCTTGCCGCTGATGCGCACAGCGTCGAGGGTCGGGTGCGTGTGTGCTGCAGGCCGCGCGCCTGGAGGGACTCGTGCGAACAGCCTGCTTCTGAAGGCGGGCCGTTGTCGGTCATGACGTGCTCGACGACTCCGCCATGGGCGGCGAACCGGGCCAGCGCGCCCTCGAGGAAGCGCACGGCGCCCTCCCCCCTCTCGTCGGGCCTCGGCGCGGTGCAGGCCGCGCGAGGCGCCACCGATGGCGAGGTGCAGATACTCCCAGCCCACGCCTCGCCGCGGCCGCGCCTCTGCTCTCGCCGGTGCGGTCGCCGGTGATGCGGTGGCCGATGCCCCCGATGCGGCCGAACTTCCTGGTGTCGGCGGGATCAACGCCCCGGGCCGCTCGCACTCGCAGCGGATCACCTCTCGGGGCGGGCCTAGCGCCGCAAGCCGGCCTCGCCCTCGGCAGCGAACCGGTCATGCCATCTGGGCAACCTGCGCGGGGCGGTTGCCGAGCGCCGTCGCCGCGGCGATCGTCCAGCCGGCCCCCAGCCGCTCGACACCCAGCATGCGACCATGCGGCGTCGTGCGTCGATTCTCATGGGCGTCCATCCGCGGCTCCGGGGCGAGGTACTCGGCCCCGCAACCAAAGCCAGCCACCTCAACTCCGGAGGGACCACCTCATGACGACGACAGCTAGGCGGCGCGCAGCGAGGCGAGGAACTGCGCGAGCTCACACCGCAGCGTCTCGCCGTTGCGGGCGAGTTCGGCAGCCGAGGCGCGCAGATCCACGGCCGCGCCGTTGGTCTCGGCGACGGCGGCGTTCACGTCCGCGATCGCGACGGTGACCTCGTTCGTGCCGGTCGCCGCCTGCTGGACGTTGCGGGCGATCTCTGCGGTCGCAGCGCCCTGCTGCTCGACGGCGGCGGCAATCGCGCCGGTGATCCGGTCGATCTCCTCGATCACGCCGGCGATGCCCTGGATCGCGCCGACGGCGCGCGCGGTGTCGGACTGAATGGCGGCGATCTGCGCGCCGATCTCCTCGGTCGCCTTCGCCGTCTGCGAGGCGAGCGTCTTCACCTCCGAGGCGACCACGGCGAAGCCCTTGCCCGCCTCGCCCGCGCGCGCCGCCTCGATCGTCGCGTTCAGCGCGAGCAGGTTGGTCTGCCCGGCGATGTCGTTGATCAGCCGCACCACGTCGCCGATCTTGCGCGCGCCCTCGGCCAGTCCCTGCACGGTGACGTCGGTCTCGCGCGCGCGGCCCATCGCCTCGCCGGCGATGCGCGCACCCTCGTTCACCTGCCGCGTGATCTCGCCGACCGAGGCGGCGAGTTCCTCGGCGGCGGCGGCGACCGTCTGCACATTGGCGCTCGCCTGGGTGCTGGCGGCGGTGACCGCGCCGGCGCGCGTGCCGGCGCGCCCCGCGATCTCGCCCAGGGTGTCGGCGCTCGCCTGGAGTTCGGTCCCGGCGGAGGCGACGGCGGCGACCACCTTGCCGATCGCGGCATCGAAGGCATCCGCGACCTTGCCGCGCTCGGCCGCCGCCGCGGCCTGGGCCTCCTCGAAATAGACCGAGAGTGCGAGGTCCATGTCGAGGAACACCGCACCGGTGACGGCCGCCATCACCTCGGCGGCGCGGCGGCCGTTCCAGCGATGCCGAGCGCCGACCAGCCTGCCGATCTCGGCGAGGGCCAGGGCGTAGCCGCCGAGATACCAGCGCGGGTCGAGCCCGATCCGGGCGTGCGCCGCCCCGACCCGCCGCACGCCCTCGACATAGGCCGGATCGAAGGTGCCGGAGAACAGCCGCTCCCAGTGCTTGCGCTGCGCGCCCTTCAGCCAGTCGAGCCCGCGCTTGGCATGCGCCTCCAGCATGGCCGCCGTCTCGGGCGTGCGCTTCAGGTGGTCGTAGAAGGCCGTCAGCACCTGGTCGAGCGACGGCTCGATGATGGCCCAGGCCTCGGCAAGGTCAGCCCGCGTGCCGGGCGAAAGCCGCATGAATGCCGTGCGGGTATCGATTTCGCGTGATATCGTGGCCATTGCCCGTTCAAGCCCTCCTTGACCGGCCGGTGATCGGTCGTGGAGATCATGACGGACAAGCATCAACAAATTCTTAGAGGCATTCGGACTTCGTTGACGAATGGTTATGCCGCCTTGGCGCGCGCCCCCATAGTGGCCAGCGCGCCCAGCACCTCGCGCGCGAGCCGCACCCGTGCAGCCTGATCGGCGAGATCACGCGTCACCACCAGCTTGTGGTCCGGCCGCAGCCGCGCGAGGCCGCCCTGCTTCTGCAGCCAGCCCACAAGCTCGACCGGATTGCGGAACGCGTTGCCGCGGAACTGCAGCACCAGCCCCTTCGGCCCGGCGTCCAGCTTCTCCACCCCGGCCTCGCGGCAGAGCCGCTTGATCCCCACCACGGCCAGCAGGTTCTCCACCTCGCCCGGCAGCGGTCCGAAGCGATCGACCAGTTCCGCCGCCAGCGCCTCGCTCTCGGCGTCGGAGGCGAGCGCACCGATCCGGCGATAGAGCCCGAGCCGCACCGGCAGGTCGCGCACGTACTGATCCGGGATCAGCACCGCCATGCCCAGGTTGATCTGCGGCGTCCAGTCGCGATCCGAGACGGCCTTGCCCTCGCCCGCCTTCAGTTCCGCCACCGCCTCCTCCAGCATCTGCTGGTAGAGCTCGATCCCCACCTCCCGGATGTGCCCCGACTGCTCGTCGCCGACCAGGTTGCCCGCGCCGCGGATGTCGAGGTCGTGGCTCGCCAGCGTGAACCCGGCGCCGAGATTGTCGAGCGCCTGCATCACCTCAAGCCGCTTCTGCGCGGTGGCGGTGAGCTTCCGGTCCGCCGGCAGCGTGAGGTAGGCGTAGCCGCGCAGCTTGCCGCGTCCGACCCGGCCGCGGAGCTGGTAGAGCTGGGCGAGGCCGAACATGTCGGCGCGATGGATCACCATCGTATTCACGGCCGGCATGTCGAGCCCGGACTCGATGATGTTGGTCGCCAGCAGCACGTCGTACTGCGCGTCCTGGAACGCCGTCATGACGCGTTCGAGCTCGGTCGGCGACAGCCGGCCATGCGCCTCCACCACCTTCAGCTCCGGCGCCATCTCGGCGAGCCGCTCGCGCACCTTCGGCAGGTCCTCGATGCGGGGTACGACGTAGAACACCTGGCCGCCGCGGAAGCGTTCGCGCATCAGCGCCTCGCGCAGCACCACGGGGTCGAAGGGCAGGATGAAGGTGCGCACGGCGAGGCGATCGACCGGTGGGGTGGCGATGATGCTCATCTCGCGCACGCCGGTGAGTGCCAGTTGCAGCGTGCGCGGGATCGGTGTGGCGGTCAGCGTCAGCACGTGCACCTCGGCGCGGAGCTGCTTCAGCCGCTCCTTGTGCGCCACACCGAAATGCTGCTCCTCGTCGACGATCAGCAGGCCGAGCTCGCTGAACTGGATGCCCTTCGCGAGCAGCGCGTGCGTGCCGACGACGATGTTGATCGAGCCGTCGGCGAGGCCGCGCTTCACCTCGGCCGCCTCCTTGGCGCCCACCATGCGCGAGAGCTGGGCGATGCGCACGGGGAAGCCGCGGAAGCGGTCGAGGAAGGTGCGGTAGTGCTGGCGCGCGAGCAGCGTGGTCGGCACGACCACCGCCACCTGCGCGCCCGACATCGCGGCGATGAAGGCGGCGCGCAGCGCCACCTCGGTCTTGCCGAATCCCACGTCGCCGCAGATCAGCCGGTCCATCGGCCGGCCAGAGGCGAGATCCTCGAGCACGTCCGCGATCGCGCGCGCCTGGTCCTCGGTCTCGGCATAGGGAAAGCGCGCGCAGAACTCGTCCCACAGACCCTCGGGCGGCAGCAGCGTCGCACCGTCCTTCAACCGCCGCGCGGCTGCGACCTGGAGAAGCTGTGCCGCCATGTCGCGGATGCGCGACTTCATGCGCGCCTTGCGGTTCTGCCACGAGACGCCGCCGAGCCTGTCGAGTGCGACGCCCTCGCCCTCGCCGTAGCGGCTCAGCACCTCGATGTTCTCGACCGGAACGAACAGCTTGTCGCCGCCCTCGTAGATCAGCCGCAGGCAATCATGCGGCGCGCCCTCGACCTCGAGCGTGACGAGCCCGTCGTAGCGGCCGATGCCGTGATCGATGTGCACGACGAGATCGCCCTCGGCGAGCTCGGTCGCCTCGGCGATGAACTGGTCGGCCCGCTTGCGCCGCCGGGGCGGGCGCGAGATGCGCTCGCCGAGGATGTCCTGCTCGCCGATCGCCGCGAGCCCGGGGGCGACGAAGCCGCGCTCCAGCCCGAGCACGGCGAGCGCGATCGCCGAGGGCGGCAGGCGCTCGGCCTCCGGCCAGGTCTCCACCGGCTTGGCGGAGGCCATGCCGTGCTCGGCGAGCAGGTGCATCAGCCGCTCGCGCGACCCCGGCGTCCAGGCCGCGACGATCACGCGCCGCTGCTGCGCGGCGAGCGCCCTGGCGTGCTCGGCCAGCGCATCGAACACGTTGCCGCCCTGCGCGCGGATGTCGGTGAACAGGCGCCCCGGTCGCCCGCCGGCATCGACCACCGAGGCATCCGCATCCTCGGACCGAGCGAAGGGCGCGAACTGAACCACGGTCCCGCGCGCCAGCATCGCATCCCAGCCGGCGCGGTCGAGATAGAGCCGATCCGGCGGCAGCGGGTTGTAGGGCAGCTCGCCCTCGGAGAGCCGGCGCAGTTCCGGGTTCAGCCGCGCGGCGTAATGGTCGGCGATCATCTCGAGCCGGGCGGCGAGCGCCGGCTCGGCCTCGTGGTCCAGGCTGACGCGCGCGCCCGGCAGGTAGTCGAGCAGCGTGGCGAGCCGGTCATGGAAGATCGGCAGCCAGTGCTCCATGCCCTGGAAGCGCCTGCGCGCCGAGACCGCCTCGTACATCGGGTCGTTGGCCGCAGCGCCGAACATCCCGCGATAGGCGGTGCGGAAGCGCGTCACCGACGCCTCGTCGAGGAACACCTCCGAGACGGGCTTCAGCTCGACGCGCTCCAGCGTCTCGGTCGAGCGCTGGCTGAACGGGTCGAAGCTGCGGATCGAGTCGATCTCGTCGCCGAACAGGTCGATGCGCACCGGCTCCTCGCGCCCGGCAGGAAAGAGATCGATCAGGCCGCCGCGCACGGCGTATTCGCCCGGCTCGATCACGGTGTTGGCGCGGCCGTAGCCGTTCGCCTCGAGGAAGGCGACGATCCGCTCCAGCCCGATCCGCGTGCCGCGCGCGACCGGCAGCACCGCCCCGGCGAAGGCCTCCGGCACCGGCACGCGCTGGACCAGCGCGTTCACGGTCGTCAGCACGATGCGCGGACCGGCCGGCGGCACCAGCAGGCGCGTCAGCGTATCGATCCGCCGCGCGGTGAGTTCCGGGTTCGGCCCGACGCGATCGTAGGGCAGGCAGTCCCAGGCCGGGAACTGCAGCACCTCGACCTCCGGGGCGAAGAACCCGAGCGCCTCGGCCATCCGCGCCATGCGCGCATCGTCGCGGCAGACATGCAGGATCGGGCCGGTGTGCTCGGCGCGGGCGCGGGCGAGCAGCCACGCGTCGTAGCCCTCGGGAGCCCCCGCCAGGGTGATGCGCTCAGCCACGGCCCGCTCCCCGCCGCGCCTGCGTCCAGTCCACCATCGCGCGCAGCATGGGCGTCTCGGCCTCGGCCGGCACCGCGCGGCGGCCGGTCAGCCAGTCGAACAGATCCGGATCGGGCAGCTCCAGCACCGCCTCCAGCGCGTCGAGGCCGGCCTCGTCCAAGGTCCCGATCGTCTCGGCGACGAACCCGCCCACCAGCAGATCGGTCTCGTGCGTGCCGCGGTGGCGGGCGCGGAACAGAATGCGGCGGCGTCTCGCGTCCATGGCAGAGGGGCATCATCCGAACGGCGACGGGGGGCTGCCCTTCCGGCAGCCCCCCTGCGCCTGTCATATACGCGCGCCCTCCGCCCCTGTCAGCCCGTGAGCCGCCCCGAGATCCTGCATCCCCTGTTCGCCGCCCTCGCCTCGCTGCCCGGAATCGGGCCGAGACGCGAGGCGCTGATCGCGCGGGCGGTCGGCGGGACGCGGGCGATCGACCTGCTCCGGCACCTCCCCGAGGGGGTGATCGACCGCACCGCCAGGCCGCGACTCGATGCGGCGATGCCGGGGCGGGTGGCGACGCTGGAGGTGACGGTGGTCCGCCGGCGCGAGCCGCGCAGCGACGCCGCCCCCTGGGTGATCACGGTCGAGGACGGTACGGGCGAGCTCGACATCCTGCTGTTCGGCCGCGGCGGGGTGCGCGCCGAGCAGCTTCCGGTGGGCGCGCGGCGGTTGATCTCGGGCGAGCTCAAGCTCGACCGTGGCCGGCTGGTGATGCCGCACCCGGACTTCATCCTGCCGCCCGAGCGGGCGGGCGAGCTGCCGGCGATCGAGCCGGTCTGGCGCCTGACCGCCGGGCTGAGGCCCTGGGAGATGCGGCGTGCGGTTGCCGCGGCGCTGGCCACGCTCCCCGACCTGCCCGAATGGGCCGACCCCGCGCTGGTGCGGCGCGAGCGTTGGCCCGGCTGGGCGGAAGCCGTGCGCGCGGTCCACCACCCGGACTCCGAGGCGGCGCTCGCGCCCGAGCATCCGGCGCGCGCGCGCCTCGCCTATGACGAATTGCTCGCCCAGCAGGTCGCGCTCGCGCTCTCGCGCCGGCGGTTCCGCACCCTGCGCGGCCGGGCACTCGCCGGCGATGGACGGCTTCGTGCGGCCGCCCTCGCCGCATTCGGCCATGCCCTTACGCCCGCGCAGGCGACCGCGCTCGCCGAGATCGACGCCGATCTCGCCGCTCCTGTACGGATGCTGCGCCTGCTGCAGGGCGATGTCGGCGCGGGCAAGACGATCGTCGCCCTGCTCGCGATGCTGCGCGCGGTCGAGGCGGGGGCGCAGGCGGCGCTGATGGCGCCGACCGACCTGCTCGCGCGCCAGCACCATGCGACCATCGCCCGACTGTGCGAGGCCGCCGGCGTGCGCGCGGTGCTGCTGACCGGCCGCGAGAAGGGCCGCGCGCGCGAGGCGGCACTCGCCGCGCTGGCCGACGGATCCGCCGCGATCGCGATCGGCACGCATGCGCTGTTCCAGGAGGCCGTCGCGTTCCGCGACCTGGCGCTGGCGGTGATCGACGAGCAGCACCGCTTCGGCGTGCACCAGCGGCTGCTGCTCGGTGCGAAGGGCGGCGAGGTCGACGTGCTGGTGATGACGGCGACCCCGATCCCGCGCACGCTGCTGCTGACCGCCTGGGGCGACATGGATGTCTCGCGCCTGACCGGCCGCCCGCCCGGCCGCCGCCCCGTCGTCACGCTCGCCAAGCCCGCCGCCAAGATCGCCGAGGTGGTGGAGGCGGTGGGGCGGCGGATCGCCGCCGGCGCCCGCGTCTACTGGGTCTGCCCGCTGGTCTCCGAGAGCGAGGAGACCGACCTCGCCGCCGCCGAGGCGCGCCATGCCGATCTCGCGCGCCACTTCCCGGGCCGCGTGGGGCTCGTGCACGGGCGGATGAAGGGCCCCGCCAAGGACGCGGCGATGGCCGACTTCGCCGCCGGGCGGACGGCCATTCTCGTCGCCACCACGGTGATCGAGGTGGGCGTCGACGTGCCGGCGGCATCCGTGATCGTGATCGAGCACGCCGAGCGCTTCGGCCTCGCCCAGCTGCACCAGCTCCGCGGCCGGGTCGGGCGCGGCACGGAGCCGTCCTATGCGCTGCTGCTCTACGACGAGAAGCTGACCGAGACCGCCCGCCGGCGGATCGAGACGCTCTCTGCCACCGATGACGGCTTCGCGATCGCCGAGGCGGATCTCGATCTGCGCGGCGGCGGCGAGGCGCTGGGCACGCGCCAGTCCGGCCCGCCGCAGTTCCGGCTCGTCGAACTGCCGGCGCACAGGGACCTGATCGCCATGGCGCGCGACGACACGGCGCTGCTGCTCGAGCGGGATCCCGACCTCGCCTCGCCGCGCGGGGCGGCGGTCCGGCTCCTGCTCCATCTGTTCGAGCGCGAGGCCGTGATCGGCACGCTCAGGGCCGGCTGACCTGGCGGGGTTGACCCTCCGCCCCGTGCGTGGTCCACCCCGGGGCCTTGATCGGCCCGGCGGGACGTCTACATCGGCGCGCGCCGGCAGTTCCGAGGGAGGCCTGATGGCAGCGATGATCGAGGCCGAGGGGCTGGAGAAGCGCTTCGGTCCCGTGCTTGCGGTGGACGACGTCTCGCTCGCGGTCGCGCGCGGCGAGGTGCTGGGCTTCCTCGGGCCGAACGGTGCGGGCAAGTCCACCACCATGAAGATGATCGCCGGGTATCTCACGCCGACGCGCGGTACCGCGCGGCTCTGCGGCCACGACGTGCTGGAGGATCCGGTGGCGGTGAAGCGCTGCCTCGGCTACCTGCCGGAGGGCGCGCCCACCTATCCCGACATGACCGTCACGGCCTTCCTCGACTGGGTCGCGGCGATCCGGGGCTTCGCCGGTGCCGAACGGCGCGCGCGCGTCGAGCGCGCGATCCGGCTCACCGCGCTGCACGACGTGCTCTTCTACCCGATCGAGGCGCTCTCGAAGGGCTACAAGCGACGCGTCGGCCTCGCCCAGGCGCTGCTGCACGACCCCGAGGTGCTGATCCTCGACGAGCCGACCGACGGGCTCGATCCGAACCAGAAGCACGAGGTGCGGCGGCTGATCACGGCGATGGCGCCGGAGAAGGCGATCATCATCTCCACCCACATCCTCGAGGAGGTCGAGGCGATCTGCACCCGCGCGGTGGTGATCGCGCGCGGCCGCGTGGTCGCCGATGCGACACCGATGGCGCTCGCCGCGCGCAGCCGCTGGCACAACGCCGTCACCGTGGTCGTGCCGGCCGAGCGCGGCGAGGCGGCGGCCGCGGCGCTGCGCAAGGCGGACCGCGTCGGCGCGGTCGAGGTCGCGGCGCGCGGCGCGGACGGCGCGGTCGCGCTCTCCGCCCTGCCACGCGACGGGGGGGCCGGCGACGGTGCGCTGCTGGAGGGGGCGGTGCGGGAGGCGCTCGCCGCCGCGGGGATCGCGCCGAGCGAGATGTTCATCGAACGCGGCCGGCTCGACGAGGTGTTCCGCGACCTGACGATGCGCGAGGCGGCCTGAGATGCGCACCATGCTGATCGTCGCACGGCGCGAGCTCGCCGCCTACTTCGCCACCCCGGTGGCGTATGTCTTCATCGTCATCTTCCTGGTGATGCTGGGCGCGCTGACCTTCCAGGTCGGCAACTTCTTCGACCGCGGCCAGGCGGATCTCGCGCCGTTCTTCACCTTCCTGCCCTGGCTCTACCTGCTCCTGATCCCGGCGATCACGATGCGGCTCTGGGCCGAGGAGCGGCGATCGGGCACGATCGAGCTCCTGCTCACCCTGCCGGTGGCGATGTGGCAGGCGGTGGTCGGCAAGTTCCTCGCCGCCTGGGCCTTCGCCGCGATCGCGCTCGCGCTGACCTTTCCGATGGTGATCACGGTGAACGTGCTGGGGACGCCGGACAACGGCGTGATCCTCGCGGGCTATGCCGGGGCGCTGCTGATCGCCGGCTGCTACCTCTCGATCGGCGCGGCGCTGTCGGCGACCACGCGCAACCAGGTGATCGCCTTCGTGCTGGCGACTGCGGTCTGCTTCGCCTTCACCGTGTTCGGCAGCCCGCTGGTCGCGGGCTTCGTCGCCGAGGCGGTCCCGGCTTCGGTGCTGGACGCGGCGCAGCGCGTCAGCCTGATCAGCCGCTACGAGAGCATCACGCGCGGCGTGATCGCCGTGCGCGACCTCGTGTTCTTCGCCACCTTCATCGGCTTCTGGCTCTACGCCAACGCCGTGATCGTCGATCTCAGGAAGGCGGGCTGAACGATGGAAGGCATGCCCAGCGCGACCCCGGCCGGGACCGCCGCCGCGACCCGGGCACCGCGCGCCGCGCCGCCGCGCCGGCTCCTCTCGCTCGCCGGCCTGCTCGCGGCCCTGGTGCTGGTCGTCGGCATCAACGCGCTCTCCGAGGCGTTCCTCGGCCGCTACCGGATCGACCTGACCGAGCAGCGTCTCTACACCCTCTCCGACGGCACGAGGACGGTGCTGCGTTCCATCCCCGAGCCGATCACGCTCCGGCTCTACTACTCCTCGCGGCTCGGCAAGGAGATCCCGGTCTACGCAGCCTATGCCACACGCGTGCGCGAGCTGCTGCACGAATACGCCGCCCTCGCCGACGGGCGGATCCGGCTCGAGTTCTACGAGCCCGAGCCGTTCAGCGACGTCGAGGACCGCGCGATCGCCTACGGGCTGCAGGGCGTGCCGGTGGACCAGTCGGGCGAGCAGGTGTTCTTCGGCCTCGCCGGCACCAACCTGCTCGACGAGGAGAGGATCATCCCGTTCTTCCAGCCCGAGCGCGAGCGGTTCCTGGAATACGATCTCACGCGCCTGGTCTACGAGCTCTCCAACCCGCAGCGCCCGAAGGTCGGCGTGATGACCGGGCTGCCGGTGAACGGCGAGATGCGCGGGCCGATGGGCCGACCCACCGCCCCGTGGGCGGTGATGACGCAGATGCGCCAGTTCCTCTCGGTGCAGGACGTGCCGCTCGATGCCGCCGAGATCCCCCCCGATATCGGCGTGCTGATGGTCGCGCACCCGCAGAACCTGGCCGAGAAGACGCAGTACGCGATCGACCAGTTCGTGATGCGCGGCGGCAAGCTGATGCTGCTGGTCGATCCGCACTCCGAGGCGCAGGCCGCGCGCCCCGGCCCGGGCGGGGTGCCGAACCGCGACACCGCCTCCGACCTGCCGCGCCTGCTCGAGGCCTGGGGCATCGCCTATGACAAGGACAGGGTCGCGGGCGACCTGCGCGGCGCGATGCGCGTGCGCGCCGGCGAGCGCGACCGGATGCAGGCGGTCGACTACGTCGCCTGGTTCACCGCCTCCGGCCCCGACCAGATCAGCCGCGACAACCCCGCGACCGGCCGGCTGAACCAGGTCACGGTGGCCTCCGCCGGGTTCCTCGCCAAGCGCGACGGCAGCGCGATCGAGTTCGAGCCGCTGGTGACCACCTCGCCCGAGGCCGCGCCGATCGAGGCGGCGAAGGTGCGGACCGAGCCGAACCCGACGCAGATCCTCGCTGAGTTCCGCCCCGGCAACGCGAAGCTCGTGCTGGCCGCGCGGATCCGCGGCGAGGTCGCCTCGGCCTTCCCCGACGGCCCGCCCGCACCGCCCGAGGGCGAGCAGGCGCCCGAGCGCAAGGAGCCGCATCGCGCACGCTCCGAGGGACCGGCGAACATCGTCGTGATCGCCGACAGCGACATTCTCGAGGACCGGTTCTGGGTGCGGGTGCAGGACTTCTTCGGCCAGCAGGTCGCCACGCCCTTCGCCGACAACGGTGCCCTGGTGATCAACCTCCTGGATGCGCTCTCGGGCTCGGATGCGCTGATCGGGCTGCGCAGCCGCGGCGAGAGCCGCCGGCCGTTCGAGCTTGTCGACGAGATGCGCCGGCGCGCCGAGGCTGAGTTCCGCGCGCGCGAGCAGGCGCTGCAGAAGCGGCTGGAGGAGACCGAGGCGAAGCTGCGCGAGTTGCGCCGCGGCACGGGCGACGGCGGCCGGGCCGATCCGGTGCTGACGCCCGAGCAGCGCGCCGCGATCGAAGAGGCGCGCGCGGACATCCTCGAGACGCGGCGCGAGCTGCGCGCGGTGCAGCGCGATCTGCGCCGCGAGATCGAGGGGCTGCAGACCACGCTCAGGCTCGCCAACATCGTCGCCGTCCCGCTGGTGGTGGCGCTGATCGCGATCGCGCTCGGCATCTGGCGCATCCGCCGGCGCGCGCGCCGGGCGGAGGAGCCGCGCGAGGCGACGGCATGAGCGGCCGCAGGGCGAGGAACGGGAGGCGCGGATGAAGCGGGCGAGGCTGCTGCTGTTCGGTGCTGCCGCCCTGATCGGCGCAGCGGCGATCGCGGTCGTGGCGTTGCAGCGCCCGGCGCCGATGCGCGAGGCGGCGATCATCGACGCGCCGGTTTTCCCGGACATCACCCCGCGGCTGGCCGAGGCGCAAAGGATCGAGCTGCGCCGCCACGACGGCGCGGTCACGCTGGTGCGCAAGGACGGCGCCTGGGTGATCGCCGAGAAGCACGACTATCCCGCCCGCGCCGAGCGCGTGCGCGAGGTGTTCACGGGGCTTGCCGAACTGCGCCTGGTGGAGGAGCGCACCGGCAATCCCGAGCTGTTCGCGCGCCTCGGCCTCGAGGACGTCACGGTCGCGGGCGGCACGAGCCAGCTCCTCGCGGTGAAGGACGGCAGCGGCGGCACGATCGCCGAGCTGATCGTCGGGCGGCGCCGGATCCGCACCGCCGGCAACCTGCCCGAGGCGATCTACATCCGCCGCCCGGGCGAGAGCCGCACGTATCTCGCCGAGGGGTCCTTGCGCGTCGATACCGATCCGCTGCTCTGGGTCGAGCGCGAGGTGCTCGACATCAAGCGCCAGCGCGTCGCCCGCGTCACCACGCGGCGCGAGGGTGCGGAGCCGGTGACGGTGGTGCGCGCCGATCCCGCCGCCGAGCAGGCGAGCGTCGCCGATCCGCCCGAGGGGTTCCGCCCCGAACAGCACAAGGTGGACGACCCGCCACGCGCACTCGAATGGTTCAGCTTCAACGACGTCCGCCCGGCGGCAGAGCTCGCCGCGGCCGAGATGCTGGGCGAGGCGCGCTACGTCACCTTCGACGGGCTGCGTCTTGCCATCCGCGTGGTCAAGGCCGACGACAAGCGCTGGGCGATCGTCTCGGCGGAGTGGGCCGAATCCGACGCGCCCCTGGCCGGAAACCTGCCCGAGCAGATCCGCACGCCGGCGGCTGCGCGCGAGGAGGCTGAGCGGCTGGCCCGCCACCTCGGCCCCTGGGCCTTCCAGATCGCCGACTGGAAGGCCGACGTGCTGACCTACCGGCTCGAGGATCTGCGCGCGGCGGCGGAGAACCCCTCCTGATCGCGCGCGACTACCCGACGCTGCCGCGCGTCGGCGTCGGCGTCGTGCTGCTGCGCGGCGATGCCGTGCTGCTGATCCGCCGCGGCCGTCCGCCCAGGCTCGGCGAGTGGTCGCTGCCCGGGGGCGCTCAGGAACTTGGCGAGACGGTGGAGGAGGCGGCACGGCGCGAGCTTGCCGAGGAGGTCGGGCTTGCCCCGTCCGGCCGGCTGGTGCTGCTCGACGTGATCGACAGCATCCAGCGCGATCCGGACGGACGCGTCCGCTTCCACTGGACGCTGATCGACTTCGCCGCCGAGGCGGGCCCGGGCGAGCCGGTGCCGGGCGACGACTGCGCCGGTGCGGCCTGGGTGCCGCTGGCCGACGCCCTCGCCGATCCCGCGCTCTGGCGGCGCACGCGCGAGGTCATCCAGCGGGCGAGCCGCCTGCCGCGACCGATCGGCTGATACCCTCCGCACAAAGGCTCGACCTTTGTGCGGAGGGTATCGCGCGCGGGGCTGGTGGGGCGGCCGGGCGTAAAGCGACGCCGGTCCTCGCCCGCTACTCCGCCACCTCCGCCGCCGTCCCCTGCCCCCAGGACGCGCGCTTGCGGTAGATCGTCGAGGGACTGACGCCGAGATGCGCGGCGGCGCGCGCGATGTTGCCGCCGCAGAGCGCGATCGCGCGTTCGATCGCCTCGCGCTCGATCTCGGCAAGCGGCCGGATCAGCCGCGCCTCGGGCATCGGCTCGACCGCGTGCTGCGGCACCGGCACGGCCCTCTCCGCCCGGCCGCCCTGCACCTGCGGCGGCAGCATCGCCCGCTCCAGCAGGTCGGCATCGTGCAGCACCACAGCGGTGCGGATCGCGTTCTCGAGCTCGCGCACATTGCCGGGCCAGGCATGCGCCAGCAGCGCCTCACGCGCGTCGGGGGCGAGCCCGCGGAAGCGCTTGCCCTCCTCGGTCGCGAAGCGCGCCAGGAACGCCTCGGCGATGCGCAGGATGTCCTCGCCGCGCTCGCGCAAGGGCGGCAGCGTGACCGGGATCACGTGGAGGCGGTAGTAGAGATCCTCGCGGAAGCGGCCCTGGCGCACTTCCGCCAGCGGGTCGCGATTGGTGGCGCAGACGAAACGGACATCCACCTGCTCCTCGCGCGGCGAGCCGACGCGCTGGAAGCGCCCGGTCTGGACGAAACGCAGGAGCTTGCCCTGCAGCGCGAGGTCGAGCTCGCACACCTCGTCGAGGAAGAGCGTGCCGCCATCCGCCTCGCTCGCCGCGCCGGCGCGATCGGCGAGCGCGCCGGTGAAGGCGCCGCGCACATGGCCGAACACCTCGGACTCCATCAGCTCGCGCGGAATCGCCGCACAGTTGAGCGCCACAAAGGGTTTGTCGCGGCGCGGCGAGAGGCGGTGGATCGCCTCGGCCGCGAGTTCCTTGCCGGTGCCGCTCTCGCCGGTGATGAACACGGTCGCACGGCTGGCCGCGGCGTTCTCGATGATGCGGTAGACCGCCTGCATCGCCGGGGCGGCGCCGATGAAGCCCGCGAAGGTGGTGCGCTCGGCCGCCTCGCGCAGGAGCGCGAGATCGCGCGCGAGTCGCCGCCGCTCAAGCGCGTTCGCGACCGTGACGCAGAGCCGCTCCCGCGCGAAGGGCTTGGCGAGGAAGTCGGTCGCCCCCTCCTTCATCGCCGCGACGGCGACCGCGACCGAACCGTGCGCGGTGATCACGATCACCTCGGGCTTGGGCTCGTGCATCCGGATCTCGCGCAGGAGCTCCATGCCGTCGGCATCGGGCAGGTTGAGGTCGAGCAGCACAGCATCGAAGCTGTGCGCAGCGAGGGCGGCGCGCGCCTCCTGCCCCGTCGCCGCATGGAGCAGCGTCCAGGGCGTGTCGCGCAGGTAGGCCCGGTAGACCTCCGCGAGCGAGCGCGTGTCCTCGACCAGCAGAATCGTCGCGCGATCGCCCGTCAAACCGCCCCTCCCCACCCAGCCGCGCGACCCTAGCGCCGCGGGCGACCGGAAGTCACGCGCCCCGCGCACGCCCCAGGATGATGAGCATCAGGCCGAGGACGACCAGCACCGGCCAGGCAGGCCAGGTCAGCACGACCTGGATTCCGTGTTCCCAGAGCCCGGGCGAGAGACGACGCTGCACTCCCGCCTGCAGCATGTTCAGCGAGGCCGGATCGATTTCGTACCAGATCTGGCCCAGCGGGATGAAGCGATGCGTCGGCCCCTGCAGCAGCATCAGCGCCTCGCGCCCGAGCGGCCAGAGCGCGGCGAGCACCAGCATGCCCCCGATCAGGCGCAGGATCAGCCGCATCGCGCCTCCCGGCCGCTCATGCGAACAGCCGCTCGCCCTTTAGGCCCTCGTAGAGATGCGCGACGAACGCGCCGTAGCCGTTCCAGATCTGGGTCGGGCGGCGCTCGCCGGTGCCGAGCATGCGCTCGACCGCCTGGCTCCAGCGTGGATGCGGCACCTCGGGATTCACGTTCGCCCAGAACCCGTACTCGTTCGGCTGCAAGGTCTCCCAGAAGCTGACCGGACGGCGATCGGTGAAGGTCATGCGCACGATGCTCTTCGGCTGCTTGAAGCCGTACTTCCACGGCGTGATCACGCGCAAGGGCGCACCCATCTGCGGCGGCAAGGGCTTGCCGTAGATGCCGGTGACCATCAGGGTGAGCTCGTTGGTCGCCTCCTCGATGGTCAGCCCGTCGGTATAGGGCCAGGGATACCAGGACTGGCGGAAGCCGGGCGCGACCTTCGCGTCCTGGAACGACTGGAACACGACATACTTGGCGCCCGCCTGCGGTTCGGCCCAGCGCACGAGCTCGGCGAGCGGGAAGCCCGTCCAGGGCACGGCCATGGCCCAGGCCTCGACGCAGCGAAAGCGGTAGGTGCGCTCCTCGAGCGGGAAGCGGCGGATCAGCGTGTCGATGTCGACCGTGCGCTCGGCCGCCACCATGCCGTCGATGCGCAATGTCCAGGGACGGAGCTCGAGCCGCTGCGCGGCCTGCCAGATGGTCTTGTGGCTGCCGAACTCGTAGAAGTTGTTGTAGATGATGGCTTCGCGCGCCTCGGTGATCGGCCGGTCGAGCGTATACCGAGCCGTGCGGGTGGCGGGGTAGAGATCGCGCGTCGGATCGTTGGCGGCCTGGGCCTCCCACCACGCCACCGGATCGCGTCCCTGGCCGAAGGCGTCGCGCAGCGCATGGCCGCCGGCCGCGATCGCGCCCGCGCCGAGGGCAGCGCCGGCGAGGAGCCGGCGGCGGTCGAGCGCGACGGCTTCGGGCGTCAGCCGGCTCGCGGGCAGCTCCCAACCGCGGCGGCGATGGATCGGCATGGCGTCTTCCTCCTGCGGACCTCTCCCCTATCGCTGCCGCGCGCGGCGAGGTGTCCTCACATCGCCTTGAGCAGGTTCTCATACCAGCCCGCCGAAGGTTTGACCTTCGGCGGGCTGGTACGGGGTCATGTTCGCGCGCGGCCGCCCCACCAGCCCCGCGCGCGATACCCTCCGCACAAAGGTCGAGCCTTTGTGCGGAGGGTATCAGGGCCGGAGCGACGGCTTGGCATCGGCGGGCGCGGGCGATGCCTCCTCGGACGGGGGCGGCTCGGGCAGCTCGACCAGCCGGTAGCCGCGGACCCGCATGCAGAACGCCGTCAGATCCTGCACCGCCTCGAGCCGCGAGACGCTCCAGCCGGGATGGTAGCCGAAGCCGAGGCCCCAGCCCGGCCACCACGGGCGCGGGCCGTACCAGCCGCCGAAGCCGAGGCCGAGGCCAAAGGCATAGGCCGGCGAGCGGTTCACCTGCGCGACCGCCTGCTGGTGGCATTCCCGCAGCTCGGCCTCGGAGGCGGGGGTGCCGTCCGAGTCGCGCTGCCAGACCAGCGGCCGGCTCGCGCAGCCGGCGAGCAGCGCGGCGGCGAGGAGCGGCATCGCCCAGGGACGGAGACGCGACATGATGCGAGCCTACTGCACGGTCGTGTCGCGATCATGGCCGCTCGCGCGGTTGCGATCAGTGGTAGTGCAGCTCGCGCGCCTTGCCGCCGAACACCAGCCAAGCCAGCACCGTGTAGGCCAGGATCACCGGCAGCACGATCAGCGCGCCGACCAGGATCAGGGTCAGGCTCTCGGGCGCGGCGGCGGCCTGGTAGACGGTGAGCTGGTCGGGCACGACGTAGGGGTAGAACGACCAGGCGAGCCCGGCGAAGGAGAGGCAGAACAGCGACGTCGCGCCCCAGAAGGGCAGGTTGCGCAGCGCATCCCTCGGCAGCGGCATGTGGCCCAGCAGCGCGTGCAGGCCGAGGATCAGCGCGCCGGTCGCGAGCGGCAGCGGCGCCAACAGCACCACATTCGGGAAGGCGAACCAGCGGGCGAAGATGCGCTCGCTGGTGAGCGGCGTGGCGATCGAGACCGCGACGATGCCGCCGGCCACCGCCCAGAGCCCGCTCCGCGCCCAGGCGATCGCGCGGCGCTGCAACGCCCCCTCCGTGCGCCAGACCAGCCAGCATGCGCCGATGAAGGCGTAGGCGACGGCAACCCCAAGCGCCGAGAGCAGGGCGAAGCCGAGCGCCGCCGGCGCGGCATCGAAGCCCAGCACGTAGCGGCCGAGCATCCAGCCCTGCGACAGCGCCGCCGTCAGCGAGCCGGTGAAGAACAGCCGGTCCCAGCGCCGCTTGTCGGCCGGATCCTCGGCCTTGGCGCGGAACTCGAAGGCGACGCCGCGCAGGATCAGCCCGGCCAGCATCAGCGCCACCGGCAGATAGAGCGCGGTCAGGATCACGCCATGCGCGGTCGGGAAGGCGACCAGCAGCAGGCCGATGCCGAGCACGAGCCAGGTCTCGTTTGCGTCCCAGAACGGCCCGATCGAGGAGACCATCCGGTCGCGCTCCTCGGGCGCGCGCGTGGCGGCGAGCAGGATGCCGACGCCGAGATCGAAGCCGTCCAGCACCACATAGAGCAGCACCGAGAGGGCCATCAGCCCGGCGAAGACGAGCGGCAGCACCTCGGGGGGCAGGAACGGCGTCATGGCGCGTCCTCCGTCATGCCGGCTGCGGCACGGCGCGGTGATCCCCGGCCGCGCCGTACTCGCCCTTGCGCGCGAGCCGGTAGAGCGTCGCCACATAGGCGATCAGCAGCCCGGCATAGAGCACGAGATACATCGCGAGGGTGAGCCCGATGCTGCCGGCCGGCACCGGCCCCGCCGCCTCCGCCGTGCGCAGCACGCCGGTCACCAGCCAGGGCTGGCGGCCGATCTCGGTGACGTACCAGCCGGCGAGCGTGGCGACCCAGCCGGAGAAGGTCATGGCGACGAGGCCGCGCAGATACCACCGCGGGAGGTCGCGCCGGCGCCAGAGCAGCCAGGCGCCGGCCAGCCCGAGGCCGATCATCAGCGAACCGATCCCCACCATCGCGCGGAAGGCGAAGAACACCGGCGCGACGGGCGGATGCTCGCCCACGAAGTCGTTGAGGCCGGGCACCACGCCGTCGGCGGAATGGCGCAGGATCAGGCTGGCGCCGTTCGGGATGCCGATCTCGAAGCGGTTCTCGCGCGCGGCCTCGTCCGGGATCGCGAACAGCAGCAGCGGCACATTGCCCCGCGTCTCCCAGTTGCCCTCCATCGCCGCGATCTTGGCGGGCTGGTGCTCGAGCGTGTTCAGCCCATGCAGGTCGCCGACCACGAGCTGCGTCGGCGCCAGCACGGCGGCCATGACGATGCCCGTGCGCAAGGCGGCCGCGACGCCGCCCGAACGATCGCCGCGCAGCCAGCGCCACGCCGACAACCCGGCGAGCAGAAACGCGACCGTCAGCCCCGAGGCGATCAGCATGTGTGCGAGCCGGTAGGGCATCGAGGGGTTGAAGATGATCGCCCACCAGTCGGTCGCGTGGGCGACGCCATCGCGCATCTCGAATCCCTGCGGCGTATGCATCCAGGAATTCAGGACGAGGATCCAGAACGCGCTCATCGAGGTGCCGACCGCCACCAGCAGCGTGGCGAGGGTGTGCAGCCATCCCGGCACGCGGCTCATGCCGAAGAGCATGATCGCGACGAAGGTGGCCTCGAGGAAGAAGGCGGTCAGCACCTCGTAGGCGAGGAGCGGGCCGGCGATGTTGCCGACGGCGTTCATGAAGCCCGGCCAGTTGGTGCCGAACTGGAACGACATCGTGATCCCCGAGACCACGCCGAGGGCGAAGGAGAGCGCGAACACCTTCACCCAGAAGCGGTAGGCGTCCATCCAGCGCGCCTGCCCCGTGGCGTTGAAGCGCAGCTTGAAGAAGAGCAGCACCCAGGCGAGCGCGATCGTAACGGTTGGGAAAAGGATGTGGAAGGAGATGTTCGCGGCGAACTGGATGCGGGCGAGCAGGATCGGATCCATCACGGGCTCTCCTTGGTCCACTGGCTCTCCGTCGTCGCGGCAGGGCGTGCGGGCTTGGCGAAGGCAACCACCCGGTCCGCCGTCTCGAGCAGCCGCGTCACGCCCGCGCCGAGCCGGAGCAGCGCGGCCAGCCGCTCGTTGGGCAGGCGCTTCACCTCGTCGTACCAGCCGGTCAACTGCTCGATCATGGCGTGCATCGCCCGGATGCGCGCCTGGGCGTGCCGCTCGTCCTCGCTGCCGGGCGACTGCATCAGCAGTTCCCGCAGCACCGTCAGGGTGGGATCGATCTCGCGCTTCTTCCGCTCCTCCGCGAGGGTGCGGAGGATCACCCAGACATCGTCGGGGGTGGTGAAGTGGTCGCGCCGGTCGCCGGGCAGGTGGCGCAGCAGGACGAGGTTCCAGGCCTGGAGTTCGCGCAACGCCATCGAGACGTTGGAACGCGACACGCCGAGCGCGGCGACGATCTGGTCGGCGTTCAGCGGCTCGGGGCTGAGATAGAGCAGGGCATAGACCTGGCCAACGCTGCGGTTGATGCCCCAGCGGCTGCCCATCTCGCCGAAATGGAGCACGAAGGCCTGGACGAGAGGGGGAAGGGTCATGCGGATTCCTCGGGCGGATCTGCACGGAGCGTTATTTCAGGAATTTCTGGAACTCCATATGTGACGATCGGCCCGCCCGGCAAGAGCCTGGGTCCGGTTCGCAGTCCGCGATGCATTCTGAGACCCGCCCCGCAAAAAAAGGAGGAGCGGCACGCGAGTGCCGCTCCCCAAGGCAAGGTTGAGGAAGGCTTAGCTGCCGCCGGCGGGCGAGCCCGCCAACGGCATCCGCGAACACAGCACGCCGCGTGCCAAGTCCGGCTCAGCTCTCGCCGGCCGCATCCGCCAGGCCGGCAGGATCGAGCAGCCCCTCGAGCCGCCGCGCGGCGAGCCGCGCGAAGCGGCCGAGCAGGGCCCGCCGTCGCGCCGGGGCGAGCGGATGATGGGGTGCCTCGCGCAAGACCGCACCGCCATAGGCATCGGCGACCAGCAGCCCGGCATCCTGGGGCAGCAGCACATGCGGGAAATCCGGGTCGACCGCGAAGAACAGCCGGTCGCAGAAGGCGCGATACTCGGGCCACTTGGCGTCGGCGAGGAAGTCGCGCGCGCAGGACTTCACCTCGACGACGGCGAAGCTGTCGTCGGGCGCAAGCGCCAAGAGGTCGGCACGCCGCCCGTGCGGCAGCACGACCTCGCGCAGCACCGCATGACCGAGCGCGGCGAACACGCGCGCGGCACCTTGGGTCACCGCCGCCGTGCGCAGCGCCGACGCGTCCATCGCGCTACTCGATCGCGACCGCATAGTCGAGCCGCGCGGCGCGGCTGACGCGGTGCTCTACCGCCACGCCGTCGAGCCCGAAGGCGATGCGCCTGATGCGCAGGATCGGCATGCCCGGCGCGACGCCTAGGCTGCGCGCGACCGCGGCGGAGGCGGCCTCGGGCGAGATCCGGTCCTCGGCGCGGGCGACGGTGATGCCGCAGTCGCGCTGATAGAGCACGTAGAGCTCCTCGGCGAGATCCTGCCCCACCGGCACGTCGAGCCGCGCGAAGAGCGGCAGCGGCAGCGCGATCGTCTCGTGGACGACCACACGTCCTGCGGCACGCCGCTCGCGGGTCAGCGCCAGCACCGGTGCCGCGGGCGCGAGGCCGAGCGCACGCGCCTCCTCGGCGCGCGCGGCGCGTGCGCGCGCCGCAAGCACGCGCCCCGTCGGCACGATGCGCGCCCCGTCAGGCCCGACCAGGCGGAAGAAGCGGAAGCGCGCGCGGTCGGAGCTGTGGCGCAGCACGGCGGTGCCGCGGCCCTGGCGCCGTTCGACCACGCCGGCCTGCACGAGCTCGTCGAGCGCGCGGCGCACCGTGCCGAGCGCGACGCCGAGGCTCGCGGCAAGGCGCTGTTCGGAGGGCAGGTAGTCGCCCGGCAGCCACTCGCCAGCGACGATCCGCCCGAGCAGGTGGTCATGCACCTGCTGGTAGAGCGGCCGCGCCGTCACGGCCGGCCCCGCGCGCGGGAGGTCCTCAGGCATCATTGGTCTTATAAATGACCTATGACCCGGTTGACAGGGGAATGTGGCCGCGCGCAGGATGCCGCGGCGCCGGGCAAGGGGCAGGCGCCGCGCCGGCCATCGCCGGCCGCAGCGGGAGAGAACCAGGATCACGCATGAGCGCGCCGCACTTCCTCGTCCATGATCATGCCGACAATGTCGCCGTCGCCGTGCAGGAGGGGATCTCCGCCGGCCAGAAGGTGACGCTCTGGGTGATGGACACCGACGAGACGATCGAGATGACCGCGCTTGACCCGATCCCGCTCGGCCACAAGATCGCGCTCAAGGACTTCGCGCCGGGCGACACGGTGATCAAGTACAACAACGATGTCGGCCGCATCGTCGCCGCCGTGAAGAAGGGCGGCCACGTGCACACCCACAACATGAAGACCAAGCGCTGGTGAGCGGAGCGACCCCGATGAACGTCTCGAACCTCTCCTTCATGGGCTACCGCCGCCAGAACGGGCGCGTCGGCATCCGCAACCACGTGATCATCCTGCCGGTCGACGATCTCTCGAACGCCGCCGCCGAGGCGGTGGCGAACAACATCGCCGGCACGCTCGCGATCCCGCATGCCTACGGGCGGCTGCAGTTCGGTGCCGATCTCGATCTCCATTTCCGGACCCTGATCGGCACCGGCCGCAATCCGAACGTCGCCGCGGCCGTCGTGATCGGCATCGAGCCGAAATGGACCCAGCGTGTCGTCGACGGGATCGCCGCCACCGGCAAGCCGGTCGAGGGCTTCTACATCGAGACCTACGGCGATCTGAAGACGGTCGAGCGCGCAAGCCGCGTGGCCGCCCAGTTCGTCAAGGACGCCTCCGAGCTCCAGCGCGAGCAGGCTTCGCTGAACGAGCTCTGGGTCTCGACCAAGTGCGGCGAGAGCGACACCACCTCGGGCCTCGGCTCCTGCCCCACCGTCGGCAACTTCATCGACAAGCTCGACCCGCTCGGCATCACCTCCTGCTTCGGCGAGACCAGCGAGCTCACCGGCGCCGAGGAGGTCTGCGCCTCGCGCGCCGCCTCCGACGAGGTGCGCGAGAAGTTCCTCGCCACCTGGCGCGCCTATGACGAGATGATCAAGCGCCACAAGACGAACGACCTGTCCGAGAGCCAGCCGACCGCCGGCAACATCGCCGGCGGACTCACCACGATCGAGGAGAAGGCGTTCGGCAATCTGCAGAAGATCGGCAAGAAGACGCGCTACATCGACGTTCTGACGCCGGCGGAGGAGCCGAGGAAGGGCCCCGGCCTCTACTTCATGGACACCTCCTCGGCTGCGGCCGAGTGCGTCACGCTGCAGGCCGCCGCCGGGTTCGTGGTGCACCTGTTCCCGACCGGCCAGGGCAACGTGATCGGCAACCCGATCGAGCCGGTGATCAAGATCACCGCCAATCCGCGCACCGCGCGCACCATGCCCGAGCATATCGACCTCGACGTCTCCGGCCTCCTGCGCCGCGAGATGAACATGGACGAGGCGGGAGACCGGCTGATCGAGCTTACGCTCCGGGTCTGCAACGGCCGCATGACCTGCGCCGAGGCGCTCAAGCACCGCGAGTACTCGCTGACGCGCCTCTACCAGAGCGCCTAGGGTCGCGGGGGGGGGGCGGGGGGCCCCCCCCCCCCCCCCCACAAAGGGGGGGGAGAAACCCCCCCCCCCCCCCCGGGGGGATAAGGGTGTGGAGCCAGTAAAAGAAAGGGCCCGACAGGGGGTGGGGCCCCC
>NZ_VIKA01000210.1 GCF_006704265.1 Elioraea sp. Yellowstone
CGCGGTCACCGGGCTCCGCGGCTGCACCGCGCGGGAGGGCGGCGCCGAGACGGCCGGCGCCGGCGCGGACGGGCGGCTGCTCACCCGGCCGAGCGACATCAGGTAGAAGGCGATGTCCGCATGTCCGAGATCGATCGCAAGATCGAGCGGCGTCAGGCCCAGCACGTTGCGCGCGCCGGTATCCGCCCCGGCGCCGACCGCCGCGCGCACCTGGTCGAGGTCGCCGAGATTGATCGCGTTGAACAGCGCCTCGGTCGGGTTGGCGGCGGCCTCGGGTGCGGGGACGGCGGCCGGCGCGCCGGGCCGCGGGGCCTGGGCGAGCGCCGGCAGGGCGGACAGGAGGGCCAGGAGGCCGAGGGCGGAGCGAGCGATCATCCGCGGGTGATAGCGCGGATCCGGGGCGGGATCACCGCCCCTCGCGCCGCCACGCCCAGACCGCGCTGCCCAGCACCAGGAGCAGCGCCGCCCAGGGCGGCATCAGCGGCAGGTCGGCCACCCCCGTGACGACGTGATCGCGGTTGCGTCGCAGCCCCACCCAGCCCTGTCCGCGCGAACTCCGCTCCGGCAGCACCCGGCGCAGCTCCGGCAGCCCCTCGGCCAGCCACAGCACCGCCCCGCCCGAGCGCGCCGCCGCGGCTCCGGCCGGCTCGGCGGAGGCGCGCAGATCGGCGATCTCGAGCGGGTTCGCTGCGCCGGCCGCGCCGAAGGCGAAGCGGGTGCCGTCGCTCACGCGCCACACCCCGGGCTCGGCGGCCGGCAGCTCCAGGATCGCCCGGCCCGGCCCGGCCGGCTCCGCGCGATGGATCGAGACCGCGCCGGTCGGCGAGGTCAGGGTGAGCTCCGGCGGCGGCCCCTCGGCGATCGAGCGCCGCTCCACGATCAGCCGCTCGCCCTCGACATGGACGCGCAGATCCTCCTCCTCGAGGTCGGGCTCCTTCATCAGCCAGTGCGCGACGCGGCGCAGGATCTCGCCCTGCGGCCCGCCGCCGTCGTGGTTGCGGCTCCAGAGCCAGATCTGGTCGGTGAGCAGCAGCGCGACCCGCCCCTCGCCCACCCGGTCGGCGATCAGCAGCGGCTCCTCGCCCGGCCCGCTCATCAGCACCTGGCCGCGCGGCGGGGTCGCCTCGATGCGGCGGTACCAGCGGCCCCAGGCCGGCTCGGCCTCGCCCATGTTGGCGCCCGGCAGCGCCGCCGTGATCGGATGCCGCTCGCCGAGCTCGGTGACGCGCGCGCGGTAGGGCATCTCGACCACCCGGCCCGTCGGGCTCGCCGGCAGGACCTGGCCGAGGGCGGTGTTGTAGAGGCTCGCCGGGCCGACGAATTCGGGGCCGACGCTCATCAGCAGCGCGCCGCCCGCGCGCACGTAGTCGGCGATGTTGCGCAGGTAGATGGGCGGCAGGATGCCGCGGTTGGTGAAGCGGTCGAAGATGATGAGGTCGAACTCGCGCAGCTTCACCTGGAACAGCTCGCGCACCGGGAAGGCGATCAGCGCGAGCTCCGAGAGCGGCGTCAGGTCGTCCTTCTCGGGCGGGCGCAGGATGGTGAAGTGGACGAGATCGACATTCGGATCGGCCTTGAGCAGGCGCCGCCAGGTGCGCTGGCCGGCATGCGGCTCGCCCGAGACGAGGAGGACGCGGAGCCGGTCGCGCACGCCGTTGATCTCGACCACGACGCGGTTGTTGATCAGGCTGACCTCGCCCGGCCGCTCCTCGGCCTCGATCTCGATCACGCTGCGCCCGGCGCGCTCGATCGGCACCGCGATGACATGCTCGCGCCCGGGCGTCACCGGCGTGCGCCGCGGCGCCGCCCCGTCGCGGCGCTCCGTCAGCATCACCGGGCGGCCGTCCGGGGCGCCGCCGAGATCCTCGACCGTGACGCGCACCTCGACGCTGCGGCCGACGATGCCGAAGGGCGGCGCCTGGAGCACGCGCACGCGCCGGTCGGTCTCGCCCGGCCGGCCGGTGAGCAGCAGGTGGAACGGCGCGCCGCCGGTCGCCTCGGCGATCGCCGCCGGATCGTCGCCGGGCGTGTCGTGGATCTGGCCGTCCGTCAGCGCGAGCGTGCCGGCGAAGCGGCCGCGCGGGATCTCGGCCAGGGCGCGGGCGAGCGCCTCGAACAGCCGCGTCCCCGCGCTGCCCGTCTCCGGCACGGTGACGGTGCGCAGCTCGAGCGCCTCGAGGCCGCGCGCGCGGGCCTCGAGCTCGCGCCGGGCGGCGGCCGTCTCCGCGGCGCGCGCGCCCACGCGCTGGCTCGCGGTCTCGTCCACCAGCAGCACGGCGATGTCGGTCAGCCCCTGCCGCGTCTCCTGGACGAGGCGCGGATTGGCGAGCGCCAGCACCAGCACCAGCGCGGCGAAGCCGCGCAGCCACGCCCCGCGCGCGCGCCGCCACAGCGCGAGCCCGACCGCCGCGGCAGCGAGGGCGGCGAGCAGCGCGAACAGCGGCAGCGGCAGCAGCGGATCGAACACGACGGCCGCGAGCGCGCGCGTGCCCTGCATCGCTACTGCCCCAGCCGCTCGAGGATGATCGGCACGTGCACCTGGTCACCCTTGTAGTTGCCGGTGAGCGCGTACATGACCAGGTTGACGCCGAACCGGTACGCCAGCAGCCGCTGCCGCGCCCCGCCCGGCACGGCGGCATAGGGGTTGCGCCCGGCCGCGTCGATCGCCCAGGCCGCCGCCCAGTCGTGCCCGCCGATGATCACGGGGCTGACGCTGTCATTGGCGCGGTCCTGGTCGCGCTGCACCCAGACCTGGCCGCCGATCCAGCGGCCGGGGAAGTCGGTGAGCAGGTAGAAGGCGCGGGTCAGCACGTGATCCGCCGGCACGGGGGCGAGCGGCGGGATCGACAGCCCGCGCGTGACGCGGCGCAGCGCGGCCTCCGCGCCGGCGTTCATGCCCTGGCCGGAGCCCGCGTCGCGGGTGTCGAACAGCACGATCCCGCCTGCCGCCATGAAGGCGTTGATCGCGTCCGTGCCCGCCTGGTCGAGCGCGGCCTGCTCGGCGGTCACCGGCCAGTAGAGCAGCGGGAAGAACGAGAGGTCGTCCACCCCCGGCGTCACGCCCATCGGCTCGGCGAGCTGGGCGGCGGTGCGGCGGTTGACGAAGTCGGTCAGGCCGACGAGGCCGGCGCGCGAGACGGCATCGATCTGCGGCTGGCCGGTGACGACGAAGGCGAGGCGCGTCTCGAGCGCGGCCTGCATCGGCTCGACCTGGGCGCGGGCGGGCGCGGGCAGGAGCGCGAGCGCAGCCAGGAGCGCTGCCGCGCGCGCCGCGGGCAGCGGCCGGATCAGCCCGCGCAGCCAGAGCGCCAGCACCAGGTCGAGGGTCAGCAGCAGGAGCGCCGCGCCGAGCAGCCAGGGCCTCAGGTCCCGCGAGGCCGCCTGCTCGCCGAGCGGCCTGAGCGCTGCCCCCTCCGGCACGACGAGCGGGACCGGCCGGCCGACCGCGGCGCCGAGATTGAGCGCGCGCCGCGCCGCATCCGGCCCGTAGAAGCCCGGCGGATGCCGCGGCGAGGGCACCGTCGCGTCGATCGCCGCGGCCGCGATCCCGGTGGCGAAGGCCGAAGGCGCGGAGAGCCGGCCGAAGCCGTCCAGCGTCTCGAAGGGGGCGAGCACCGCATCGCCCGCCGCCGCGGCGACGCCGGCCGAGAGCTGCACCAGCCGCTGCAGCATCTGCACGAACAGACCCGAGAGCGGCAGGGTCGACCACTCCGTGTTGGCGGTGACGTGGAACAGCACGATCGCGCCGCGCCCGCGCGTCTCGCCGGTCACCAGCGGCGTGCCGTCGGCGAGCCGGGCCCAGGTGCGGCGCGCGAGATCGAGCGAGGGCTCGGCCAGCACCTGGCGGGTGACGCGCACATCCGCCGGGACCGCGAGCCCGGCGAAGGGGCTCTCGTCGGGGAAGGGCGCCAGGCGCGCGGGCTGCTGCCAGGAGAGCGCGCCGCCGAGCTGGCGGTCGCCGCCGCGCAGCCGCACGGGCAGCAGCCGGTCGGGCCGTGCCGCGAGCCGCGGGCCGGCGAAGCGGACCAGCACGCCGCCCTCCTCGACCCAGCGCTCGAGGTCGACGGTCTCGGCCGGCGTCAGGGTGTCCACGTCGGCCAGCACGATCACCGCGATCTCGCGCGCGAGCAGCTCGCGCACCGAGCCGCGGCGCAGCTCGGTGAACGGCGCGAGCGCGCGGTCGAGGTAGTAGAGCGGGCCGAGCAGCGGCTGCTCGGCGGTCTCGGCCGCGCCGGCCATCAGCCCGACCGGGCGGCGGCGCCAGCGCTCGTCGAGCAGGGCGACCGCGGCGGCGGAATTGGCGTTCTCGATCGCGAGCGCCGCGAGGCGGTTGCGCAGCTCCGGCGGC
>NZ_VIKA01000211.1 GCF_006704265.1 Elioraea sp. Yellowstone
CCGTCCAGGCGGCAGGGCTTCAGGGCCTCAACGAGGGCCAGAAGGTCAGCTACGAGGTCTCGATGGAGCGCGGCAAGCCCGCCGCCACCAATCTCCGCGCCGCCTGAGCCGGCGCGCCGCCGTCCGGGGCCGCCAGCCGCAAGGCTGCGGCCCCTTTTCGCATCCGCCCGTCCCGGGCCAGGCTTGCGCCATGTTCGACCTCGCCGCACTCGAAGCCGCAGCCGCCCTCGTGCACGCCCACATGCCCCCGACGCCCCAGTATGCGTGGCCCCTGCTCGCCGCGCGGGTCGGCTGCGAGGTCTGGGTCAAGCACGAGAACCACACGCCGACCGGCGCGTTCAAGGTGCGCGGCGGGCTGGTCTTCATGGCACGGCTCGCCCGCGAGGATCCGGGCTGCCCGGGCATCGTCAGCGCGACGCGCGGTAACCACGGGCAGTCGCTCGCCTTCGCCGGGGCGCGCTTCGGCATCCCCGTCACGATCGTCGTGCCGCACGGCAACTCGGTGGAGAAGAACGCGGCGATGCGCGGCTTCGGCGCCACCCTGGTCGAGCACGGGCGCGACTTCGACGAGGCGCGCGAGCATGCCGAGGCCCTGGCGCGGGACCGGCATCTGTCGTTCGCGCCCTCCTTCGCGCCCGATCTGGTGAAGGGGGTTGCCACCTATGCGCTCGAACTCTTCCGCGCCGCACCGCCGCTCGATGCGGTCTATGTGCCGATCGGGCTCGGTTCGGGGATCTGCGGGCTCATCATGGCGCGCGACCTTCTGGGGCTCACGACCGAGATTGTCGGCGTGCAGAGCACCGCGGCGAACGCCTATGCGCTGTCGCTGGCGGCCGGACGCGTCGTGCCGACGAGCCGCGCCGAGACGCGTGCCGACGGCATGGCGACGCGCATACCCGACCCGCAGGCGTTCGAGATCATCCGCCGCGGTGCCGCGCGCATCGTCCAAGTCACCGATGACGAGGTGGCGGAGGCCATCCGCAGCTACTGGACCGACACGCACAATCTGGCGGAAGGCGCCGGCGCCGCATCGCTCGCCGCCCTGATGCAGGAGCGGGATCGCATGCGCGGCAAGCGCGCCGGCGTGATCCTGTGCGGCGGCAACATCGACCTCGCGCTGTTCCGCGCCTGGGTTCTGGCAGGCGCCGCATGACCGCACTCGTGATCCGCGATGTCCGGCCGATGGGCGGTGCGCCGGCGGACATCCTGATCGAGGCGGGGAGAATCACCGCGATCGGCCCCGGCCTTGCCGCGCCCGCAGGCGCCGCGGTCGAGGGCGGCGCCGGCGCGCTCGCCCTGCCGGGCCTGATCGAAGGCCATGCGCATATCGACAAGACGCTCTGGGGCATGGCCTGGGTGCCGAACGATGTCGGCCCCTCGATCCAGGAGAAGATCGACAACGAACGCCGCTTCCGCGCCGCGACCGGCCACGACGCGCGCGTCCAGTCCGAGCGCATCGCGCGGGAATATCTCGCCAACGGCACCACGCGCATCCGCACCTTCGTCGACATCGACACCGAGGCCGGGCTGAAGCATCTGCACGCGGTGCTGGCGACCCGCGCGGCGCTCGCCGATCTGATCGGGATGCAGATCGTCGCCTTCCCGCAGTCCGGGCTGCTGGTGCGCCCCGGCACGGACCGGCTGCTCGACGCGGCGATGGCGGCGGGGGCCGACATCGTCGGCGGGCTCGATCCCTGCGCGATCGACCGCGATCCGGTGCGCCACCTCGACGTGATCTTCGGCCTGGCCCAGAAGCATGGCCGGGGCGTCGACATCCACCTGCACGAGCCTGGCGAGATGGGCGCCTTCTCGCTCGATCTGATCTTGGAACGAACGGCCGCGCTCGGCATGCGCAACGCCGTGGTGGTGAGCCACGGCTTCTGCCTGGGCCAGATCGGCGAGCGCGAGCGCGACGCCCTGCTCGCGCGCATGGCACGGTGGGGAGTGGCGATCGCGACCACCGCGCCGCCCTCGCGCCCGGTGCCGCCGGTGGCCGCCTGCCGCGCCGCCGGCGTGGCGATCTTCGGCGGCTGCGACGGCATCCGCGACACCTGGAGCCCCTATGGCCGGCCGGACATGCTGGAGCGCGCGATGCTGATCGGGCTCCGCAACAACTTCCGCCGCGACGAGGAGATCGGCTGGGCGTTCGACTGCGTCACGGCCGAGGCCGCGCGCGGCTGCGGCTTTGCGGATCACGGCCTCGCCCCGGGCATGCGCGGTGACGTGGTGCTGGTGCGGGCGGAGACGGTCGCCGAGGCGGTGGTCACGCGCCCGCCGCGCCGCCTGGTGGTGAGCGCCGGGCGCGTGGTCGCGCGCGACGGCGCGAGAGCCTGATACCCTCCGCGCAAAGGCTCGACCTTTGTGCGGAGGGTATCGCGCGCGGGGCTGGTGGGGCGGCCGCGCGCGAACATGACCCCATACCAGCCCGCCGAAGGTCAAACCTTCGGCGGGCTGGTATGACGCTATCGGACGCGCGCGTGGCGCGCCCGCGCGCCACGCTCGATCGCCGCGGCCGCCAGCCGGTCCACATCGAGCCGATGGCGGATCAGTTCGAGCACGCGCAGCTCCTCCTGCGTGGCCGCGGCGTCGGCGGCGGCGATCTCCACCGCGAAGGCATAGGCCGTCTCGCGCAGGGCGTGCGGCAGGGCGGCGCGCATCAGGTCGAACGCCCTCTCCAGCCCCTCCTCCTGGTCGAGCACGGCGATGCAGCGGTCGGTCACCTTGGGCAGGCGGGCGGGCTCGAAACCGTCGAAGGCGGGCGCCTGGGTGACGATGCGGCCCATCGCCTTGAGCTCGTTGTCGGTCATGTTCCGGTCCGCGGCCGAGACCAGCACCATGGCGAAGACCAGCGCCTCCTGCGGCGTGAGCGGCGAGCGTGTCGGCATCCCTGTTCTCCTCGACGACGTGGCGGGCACCCTGGCACCTGCGCCGGCGGCGTCAACCGCTGCGGGCGAGGAAGGCGCGGATCGCGGCCGCGACCTCGGCGAGTCCGGCGCGCCGTACCGCGACACCCTCGGGCAGCCCGGCGAGCAGGCGCGAGGGCGCCCTGGCGTCGAGCAGCACGAAGCAGCCGCGATCCCCGGCTGTGCGGATCAGCCTGCCGAAGGCCTGGCGCAGGCGCGCGCGCACGATGCGGTCGTCGATCTCGCCCGGCCGCGCGCCGCCGAAGCGCGCCCGCCGCGCGCGGTGCAGGATGGTCGGACGCGGCCAGGGCACGCGGTCGAACACGATCAGGCGCAAGCTGCGCCCCGGCACATCGACGCCGTCGCGCATCGCATCCGTCCCCAGGAGGCAGGCATCCTCCTCGGCGCGGAACACGTCGACCAGCGTCGCATTGTCCATCGCATCGACGTGCTGGGCGAGCAGGGTGATGCCGGCGGCCTCCAGCGGCGCGACGATGCGCCTGTGCACCTCCCGCAGCCGCGCGATCGCCGTGAAGAGCCCGAGCGCGCCGCCGCCCGCGGCCTCGAACAGCACCCGGTAGGCCGCCGCCACCTGCGCGGCGTCGTCGCGCGCGACATCCGTGACGACGAAGGCGCGTGTCGCGGCGGCATAGTCGAAGGGCGAGGGCACGGCGGCGCGCAGCGCGGGTGCCAGCAGGTGGATCGCGCCCGTGGCCTCCTCCGCGGCATGCCAGCGCGCCTCCTCGTCGCCCGCCGAATCGCGCAGGGTGGCGGAGGTGACCAGCATGCCGTGCGCGGGCTCGGCGACCACGCGCGCGAACGGCACGGTCGGATCGACCCAGTGCCGGCGCATCCCGACATCGACCTCGTGGCCGGCACGGCGCGCGATCTCGAACCAGTCGACGAAGGTCTCGCCGGGGCCGCCCGTCTCGGTCGTGTCGGCCGCGACCGCGCGCGCCATCGCGCGCCAGGCGCCGAGCGGATCGAGCGCGCGGCGCGCAAGGCTGCGGCAGAGGCTCTCGATGCGCTGCCGTGATGCGCTCTCCAGCGTGTCCGCCTCGTCGTCGAGCCGCGCCATCAGCCCCTCGCGCAGTTCCCTGAGCGGCGTCTCGATGCGGGCGAGCGCCGCGTCCAGCCGCTCGGCCGCCGCGGCGAGACCCGGCAGCATCGGCCGCACCTCGGTCTCGCGCGTCGCCTGGTCGGAGTCGCGCGAACGCGCCAGCACCTGTTCGCGCACCAGCCGCAGGAACGCCTCGGCCGGGTTCTCCGCCCCCGCCTCCAGGCCGCCGAGCTCCGGCCGCACCGGCTCGGCGAGACGCGCCAGCCAGCCCTGGTCGGGCAGCGCCCGCGCCGCCTCGACCGCCGCGGCGAGGG
>NZ_VIKA01000212.1 GCF_006704265.1 Elioraea sp. Yellowstone
CGCGCCGCCTCGCGCCAGAGCGGCACGGCGGCCGCCAGGGCGGCGAGACCGAGCAGCCCGAAGACCGGCCGCCAGCCGACCGCATCGCCCGCCACGCCGGCGAGCGGCGCGGTGATCAGGTTCGCCATCACCATGCCGGTCATGAACCGGCCGAGCGTCGCCTGGCGGGTCTCGTACGAGGTGCGGTCGCCGATCAGCGCGATCGCCACGGGGATGAGCCCGCCGGCGAAGGCGCCCGCGACCGCGCGCGCCGCCGTCAGCGCGCCGAGCGAGGGGGCGAGCGCGGCGGCGAGCGTGGCAGCACCATAGAGCGCCATGCAGCCCGCGATCAGGCGGAGCTTGCCGAGCCGGTCGCCGAGCGGGCCGAGCACGGGCTGGGCGAGACCGTAGGCGAGGGTGAACCCCGCCACCACCGGTGCGGCGGCGGCGACCGAAGCGCCGAAGCCGGAGGCGATCAGGGCCAGCAGCGGATCGGCGACACGGATCCCCGTGCCGGAGAGGAAGCCGGTGAGGATCAGGACGGGCAGCGGCAGGGGGGCGGGCGGGTTCACGCGCCGGACCATCGCCCGGCGCGGCGCGGCGCGAAAGACCCGCGGCGCGCGGCGCCGCCCGTCAGGCCGCGGCCCGGCGCGCGCGCTGGCTTGCCGTGCGGAGCTGGCCGCAGGCGGCGAGGATGTCGCGCCCGCGGGGGCTGCGGATCGGGCTCGCATAGCCCGCCGCCATGACGATCTCGGCGAAGCGGCGGATCGCGCTGGCCGGGGAGGTCTCGAAGCGCGAGCCCGGCCAGGGATTGAACGGGATCAGGTTCACCTTGGCCGGGATGCCATGGATCAGCCGCACGAGCTCGCGCGCGTCGGCCTCGGAATCGTTCACGCCCTTGAGCATCACGTATTCGAAGGTGATGCGCCGCGCGTTCGACGCCCCCGGATAGCGGCGGCACGCCTCCAGCAGCATCGTCAGCGGATATTTGCGGTTCAGCGGCACCAGCTCGTCGCGGAGCTCGTCGCGCACCGCATGCAGCGAGACCGCGAGATTGACGCCGAGCTCGGCGCCGCAACGGTCCATCATCGGCACGACGCCCGAGGTCGAGAGCGTGATGCGCCGGCGCGACAGGGCGATCCCCTCGCCGTCCATCGCGATCCTCATCGCCTGGGCGACGTTCTCGTAGTTGTAGAGCGGCTCGCCCATCCCCATCAGCACGATGTTGGACAACAGGCGCGGGGCTTCGCCCTTCGGGCTCGGCCACTCGCCGTAGGCGTCGCGCGCGGCCATGAACTGGCCGACGATCTCGCCGGCGCCGAGATTGCGCACCAGCGTCTGCGTGCCGGTGTGGCAGAACCGGCAGGTGAGCGTGCAGCCGACCTGCGAGGAGAGGCAGACCGAGCCGCGATCCTCCTCGCGGTCGGGGATGTAGACGGTCTCGGCCTCCTGGCCGTCGCGGAAGCGGAACAGCCACTTGCGCGTGCCGTCGGCCGAGCGCTGGTCGGTCCTCGCCTCGGGCCGGCCGATCACGAAGTGGTCGGCAAGGCGCGCCTGCATCGGCTTCGCGATCGTGCTCATGCGCGCGAAGTCGCGGCATCCCTGGTGGTAGATCCAGTGCCAGAGCTGCTTGGCGCGCAGCCTCGCCTCGCGCTCGTCGGCGCAGACGACCAGCAGCGCCTCGGCGAGCTGATCGCGCGGGAGGCCGACGAGATCGCGCCGGCCGTCCGGCTCGACCGCCGGCGGGGGGGCGAAGAGCGCCGACTTGGCCTCGATCCGCGCCGCCTCCGCCGGGGTGAGCGTCGCGGTCATCGGCAGGCGTCCGAGATCGCCCGATAGGCGGCCGAGAAGCCGAGCAGGCTGAAGGTGTCGGTCACCGTGCCGCCGCGCGGCCCCGGCCCCTGCAGGCGCAGCGCGCGGCCGCGCTGGAAGCCCTGGATCGCCTCGGCGCGGTCGCGCGCGAACGCGGCATCGCCGGCGGTGAAGAACGCCAGGCTGACATTGCCGGCCGCGGCCTCCACCGTGCCTGCGGGCTCGGCGCCCGCGGGATAGGTGTAGCCCGCGCGCACGGCCACCTGGTCGCGGCTGTTCGGCCGGTGCGTCACCGTCAGCACCACCTCGCCGCGATTCGCGACATTGGGCTGGCTGCGGGCGGCGCGGGTGAAGGCGTAGCAGACCTTGTTGCCGCCCTCGGTCAGGGTGGCGGCCTGCCAGTCCTGGAAGACGCCGATCGAGGTCGGCCCCGGCTGCTGGGCGAGCGCGGGCGCGGCCGTGAGAAGGGCGAGGACGGAGATAGGGGCGCGCATCATGGGCGGATACATACGGGGCGGGCGCGCGGGTCTCAAGCGAGCGCTCACCCCTCCTCGCCGCGCAGCAGCGCGGGCGTGCCGCGGCGGAAGCGCGGGCGGCCATGCGCCGGCGGAGGCTGGACCGCGCCGGGCCCGCCCGAGGCGACGGGGCGCGGCGGGAACCGGCCCATCGCGATCCAGCGGTCGTACATCACGAGCGCGCCTGCGACCGCGAGGTTGATCGCGAATCGGGTCGGGATGCGCACGACGAAGTCGCAGCGCGCCAGCATCGCCGCGCTCAGGCTGCCGCGCTCGGGACCCAGCACGTAGGCGGCCTGGGGCGGGTGGCGGAACGAGGGCAGCGGCACCGCGTCCTCGGCGAGTTCCACCCCCACCAGACGGCAGAGCCGCGGCAGGGCCATGGCCTCCGCGGACGGCCACCGGTAGAAGGGCAGGTGGCGCGTGGCGTCCGAGGTGTCGGTCGCGCGCGTCGCCGCGATCCCCGGGCTGTCGCCCACCGCGAACAGGAAGGAGGCGCCGAAGGCGTGGGCGGTGCGGAACAGCGCGCCGGCGTTGCCGGGCTTGCTCACCCCCTCCATGCCGATGCCGAACCAGCCGCGTGCGGTCTCCATGACAAGGCTTCCCCGATGACCGACCAGCGGTCGCACGACCCGGCCGACGCGATCGTCGCCGACCAGTACGAGGCCTACCCCTACCCCGCGCGCGACGCCAGCGACGAGGCGAAGCGGCTGGTGGTGGGCAGCCCCTCCCATCTCGCCGAGATCGACCACTGGGTGTTCGGCGCACGGCGCGATCCGGCGCGTCCCCTGAACGCGCTGATCGCGGGCGGCGGCACGGGCGATGCCTGCGTGATGCTCGCGGCCCAGCTCGCGCGGGCCGGAAGGCCCGGGCGGGTGACGTATCTCGATCGCTCGGTTGCGGCAGCCGGGATCGCGCGCAAACGGGTCGCCGCAAGGGGGCTCGCGAACGTGACGTTCGTGCAGGGCTCGATCCTCGACCTGCCCGCGCTCGGGCTCGGCCCGTTCGACTACATCGACTGCTGCGGCGTGCTGCACCACCTGCCCGACCCGGCGGCGGGGCTCGCGGCGCTCGTCGCCGTGCTCGCGCCGGGCGGCGGGATCGGGCTGATGGTCTATGCGCCGCACGGGCGCACTGGCGTCTACATGGCGCAGGACGCGCTGCGCCTGCTCGCCCCGCCCGGCCTGAAGCCGGACGCACGGATCGACGCGGCGCGGCGCTTCGTGCGGGGGCTCCATCCGGCGCACTGGCTCGCGCGCAACCCCTTCGTGCGCGACCATCTGGCGGGCGGCGATGCCGGGCTGGTCGACCTCCTGCTGCACGCGCGCGACCGCGCCTACACCGTGCCGGACCTGCTCGCGCTGCTGGCGGGCGCCGGGCTGGCGCCGGCCGCCTTCATCGAGCCGGCACGCTACGACCCCGCGACCTGGCTTGCCGATCCGCGGCTGAAGGCGCGCGCCGCCACGCTGCCCTGGGCGGAACGCACTGCGCTCGCCGAGGCCGCGTCGGGCACGATGGCGGTGCACATCGTCTACGCCGTGCGCGCCGCGGAAGGCTGGACCGCGCCCGATCCGGGCGACGAGACGCGCATCCCCGTGCTGCGCGAGCTCGACGGCGCCGCGCTCGCCACCCAGGCCGGCACGAGCGGGCGCCTCGCCTTCGATCTGGACGGCGTGTCGCTGCCGGTCGCCCTGCCGCCGCTCGGGGCGGCCATGCTGCGCCGGATCGACGGGCGCACCCCGGTCGGCGCCGTGCTGGCCGGACTCGCGGCCCCGCCGGAGCGCGCGCGGCGCGAGTGGCGCGCGCTCTACGCCGGCCTGAACGCGATGAACCGGCTGCTGCTCGCCGCCCCGCCTGGGGGATAGCGGCGTGGTCGCGTGGATCGTCGTGTTCGGCTTCCCGGCCCGGCCGGACGGCACGCCGACGCCCGAGCT
>NZ_VIKA01000213.1 GCF_006704265.1 Elioraea sp. Yellowstone
GCGGAACTTGGTCTACCTCGCCGGCCCCACCCACCACCCGGTCGTGGGGGGCGCTTTGATCCACCACATCGTCGTGGTGGTGGAGCGCCGCGCCTAGGCTACCCGCGCCGCGGCGGCCGAGGCGAAGCGCGCGGTCGCCGTCTCGCTCGCCGCGCAGGTGGAGCGGGACGTCGGCGGCATCGCCTCGGCGGTCGAGGCCGCCTCCAGCGATGCCGGCGAGACGGCGGAGGTGATCGCGAGCAGCGCGGCGGCGATGCGCCAGGATGCCGCCGCAGTGCTGCTGGCCGCCCAGGGCGCCTCGGCCGACCTCCAGGTCGCGGCCGCGGCGGCCGAGCAGATGACCGCCTCGATCGCCGAGGTCTCGCGCCGGCTGAGCACGGCCGCCGAGATGGCGAGTCGCGCGGCTGCCGAGGCGGCGAGCGCTGATGCGACGGTCGCCGACCTCGGTCGCGCGACCCGTCGGATCGAGGACGTGACCTCGGTCATCGGCGATGTCGCAGCGCGTACCAATCTGTTGGCCCTGAACGCGACCATCGAGGCGGCGCGCGCCGGCGAGGCTGGCAAGGGCTTCGCGGTGGTCGCCTCCGAGGTGAAGGCGCTCGCGACCCAGACCGCCAAGGCGACCGAGGAGATCGCGAGCGAAATCGCCGGCGCCGGCCGCGTGGCGGAGCGGACGGTGCAGACCGTCTCGGGCATCGTCTGTGCGATCCGCGAGCTCGAAGGGGCCACGGCAGCCATCTCCGCGACCATGGAACAGCAATCGGCCGCGATCGCCGAGATCGTCCGCTCCTCGCAGCGCGCGGCGGGCGCGGCGCAGTCGGTTGCCGAGCGGGTTGCGGCGGTCGAGCGCGCAGCGGAGGCGAATGCGGCACGCGCCGAACAGGGGCGCACGGCCGCGCGCTCGCTGGCCGACAGCGCAGCCGCGCTGCGGCGCCAGATCGGGACGGTCTCCGAGACGCTGCGCGCGGGCTGAGCCCGATCAGCGGTACAGCGCCTTGTCGAACCGCCGGTGCAGCCAGAGCCATTCGGCGGGGCGATCGCGGATCCAGCGCTCGAGCGTATCGTTCACCGCCTGGGTCAGCGCGGCGATGTCGGCGTGGCGGTCGCCGCTCGCGGGCAGCGGCAGGGGCGGCTCGACGACGATGCGGAACCGTGCCGGGCCGAGACGTTCCGCCCGCGCCGGCATCACCGGGCAGCGGAAGCGCAGCGCCAGATGGGCGAGCGCCGGAGCGGTCATCGCGGTCCGGCCGAACAGCAGCGCCGGGATGCCGTCGTTCATCTTCTGGTCCAGCAGCATGCCGACCACGCCCCCGCGTGCCAGATGCGCGAGTGTCGCGCGCGCGCCGGCCGGCCCCTTGGGCAGCATCAGCGCGCGCCCGCCCATCGCCGCGGTGCGGATGGCGGTCAGCATCCGGTCGATCAGCGGGTTGCCGATCGCGCGATAGACCACGCCGGCGGCGACCCCGTGGCGTGCCGCCGCCGGCAGCAGAACCTCCCAGTTGGCGAAATGGCCGGAGAACAGGATCGCGGGCCCGCCGGCCGCGGCGATCGCGCGGAAATGCGCAAGCCCCTCCACCTCGATCGCGTCCGCGCGGTCCATCAGCGCGGGCAGCACCGGCAGCTCGCCGCCCACGCGGCCGAGATTGTCCCAGCACGCGCGGATCGTCGCACGCCGCCAGGCGGGGTCGCGGTCGGGAAAGGCAAGGCGGAGGTTCACCTCGGCGACGCGGCTCACCGGCAGGAGCGGTCCGAGCGTGCGGCCGATCCAGCCGCCGAGTTCCGAGGCACGCCGCGGCCCGAGGGCGCGCAGCCCCGTCATCAGCGCGCGGACCACCGCCGCCTCCACCCGCCAGCGGAGGCGCCTGACCAGCGGGACGCCGCTCACGCCGGCAGGGGTTCGCGCGCCGGCGCCGGGACGTGCGGCGCGAGCAGCGCCTCGAGCGCCGTCTCGTCCTCCCAGGCGAGACCGATCGGGGCCACCGCGATGCGGTCGCGGAAGGCCGGCGGCACCCGGACGATGTCCTTGCGCGTGGTCACCGGCAGGGCGTGCAGTGCCTCCGCCTCCTTGAGCAGGTCGCGGATGTCGGTCTCGTCATAGGGATAGTGGTCGGCGAAGCTCTGCCGGCCGACCACGATCACCCCGGCCTCGGTCAGCGTGTCGAAGAACTTGCGCGGATTGGCGATGCCGGCGAAGGCCAGCACCGGCCGGCCGGCCAGCATGGCCGTCTCGGGGCCAGGCACAAGGCGCGCGCGCAGCACGGGCAACTCGGGCGGCAGGGCGGCGGAGACGCCCGTCTCATCGCGGCCGATCAGTACGGCGGCATGCGCCCGCGCCGCCGCCGCGGCGACCGGCTCGCGCAGCGGCCCGGCCGGGATCACGCGGCCATTGCCGAAGCCGAAGCCGCCGTCCACGACCAGGAGCGAGAGCGATTTCGCCAGCGTCGGGTTCTGCAGCCCGTCATCCATCACGATCGCCTGCGCACCCGCCGCGATCGCCGCGCGCGCGCCGGCCGCGCGGTCGACCGACACCCAGGTGGGCGCGATGGAGGCGAGCAGCAACGCCTCGTCGCCGACATCCCGGCAGCCGTGCCGGTCGGGATCCACCTGCACCGGGCCCCTGAGCCGCCCGCCATAGCCGCGCAGCAGCCCGTGCGCGGCGACGCCGCGCCGGTGCAGCCGCTCCAGGAGGTCGATCGCGACCGTGGTCTTGCCGGCCCCGCCCGCGGTGACATTGCCGCAGCAGATCACCGGCACGGGCGCCTGCCAGCCCTCCCGCGCCACGCGCCGGCGGGTGGCGCCGGCATAGAGCGCCGAGAACGGAGAGAGCAGGAGGGCGGGAAGACCACCACCGCCAGGGCGCCAAAACTCGGGTGCGCGCAGCATCCTTGCCTCTACCCTTCCGTGTGCTCCCCTGCCGGCAGAAGGCGTAGCAGCCCTTCGGCCATGCGGTCCAGCACCATGGCGTGTGCGGCCGCGGCCGCCGCCGCCGCCCGCGCCGCCGCGCCGCGCCAGGCGGGCTCGTGCACCAAGCGCAGGATCCAGGCGGCCAGCGCCTCCGGACCGGCAACCTCGCTCGCGGCACCGGCTGCGCGCAGCATCGCGGCGATCTCGGCGAAGTTGCCCATGTGCGGACCGAACGCCACCGGCAGGCCAAGCCGCGCCGGCTCGAGCGGGTTCTGCCCGCCGCGCGCGACCAGCGAGCCGCCGACGAAGGCGCCGAGCCCGAGGCGATAGAACAGCCCGAGCTCGCCCAGCGTATCGGCGATCCAGACCGGACCGGAGGGGTCCTGGCCGGCCGAGCGCCGGGGGGCTGCGAACCCAGCCGCGCGCGCCTCCGCCGCGACCTCCTCTCCCCGTTCCGGATGGCGCGGGACGAGGATCAGGCGGAGATCCGGCACGGTCTCGCGGGCGCGGCGCTGGGCGGCAAGCACCAGCGCCTCCTCGCCCGGATGGGTGCTCGCTGCCACCCAGACGGGGTCGGCACCGAACAGCGCGGCGAGACGGGCGTGCTCGGCAGGGTCCGCCGGCAGGGGCGGGGTCGCGAGCTTGAGATTGCCGGGCGGCGCGACGATGGCGCCGAGCCGGGCAAGCCGGTCGGCATCGGCACGCGACTGCGGCAGCACCAGCGCGAAGCCCCCGAGCAGCCGGCGCGCGAGCCCCGGAGCAAGCCGCCAGCGCGCGAAGGAGCGGGCCGAGAGCCGCGCGTTGACGAGCGCCGCGGGCACGCGCCTGGCGGCAAGGGCGGCGAGCGCGTTCGGCCACAGCTCGCTCTCGACGAAGCCGGCCGCGTCGGGGCGCCAGTGGTCGAGGAAGCGGGCGAGCCAGGGAGGCACATCGAGCGGCGCGAACTGGTGCACCAGCCAGGGCCGACCGGGCAGGGCGCCGGACCGTTCCGGGTCGGCTGCGCGCTCGCCCAGCCGGTCGGCGATCAGACGCGCCGCGGTGACGGTGGCGGTGGTGAGCAGCACGGCGAGGTCGGGGCGGGCCTCGTGCAGACGCGCGATCAGCGGCAGCACCGACTGCGTCTCGCCGACCGAGGCCGCGTGCAGCCAGAGGAGGGGCCCCTCGGGCCGCGCCAGCCCGGCGATCCCCCGTCGCTCGGCGAGCCGCGCCGGAAACTCCCTGCCGCGCGCGGCACGGCGGGCGAGCCAGAGCGGCAGGGCGGGGG
>NZ_VIKA01000214.1 GCF_006704265.1 Elioraea sp. Yellowstone
GCCGCCTGACACACCGGCCATCACCCGCCGGAGATCGCGATCGGCCGAGCTGCTACACCACTCCCCGGGACACGACCGCTAAGCGCCTTTGAAACAAAAAGAAAAAGGCCCCCAACGGGAGCCTCATCTCGGGTTCGCTACAAGATAATGGCGGAGGGAGTGGGATTCGAACCCACGACACGGTTTCCCGTGTACCCGCTTTCCAGGCGAGCGCCTTAGACCACTCGGCCATCCCTCCGCGCTCGCGGCACGTTTACAGCCCCTCCCGCCCGCGGCAAGGGGGAACGCCGCCGCCGGGCGCAGCAAGCCCTTCGCGAACCCCTTCCGTTCGGCTAGTGTCCGTCCCAGATGAAAGCCGGGCCGGGCTGTCCCGGTTGTCGGTGTCACCACGGGACGGACATACGCACGATGGGTACCTTCAGCATCTGGCACTGGCTGGTCGTGCTGCTCGTGATCCTGCTGCTGTTCGGCAGCGGCAAGATCAGCGGCCTGATGGGCGATCTTGCCAAGGGCATCAAGTCCTTCCGCCAGAACATCAAGGACGACAAGGACGAGGCGCAGGCCGCCGAGGCCGGGCAGAAGCCCGCCGGCACCCTGCCCGGGCCGGAGACCCGCGAGGCCGCCGCCCGCACCAGCGAACCCGCCTCCTCCTCCGGTTCGCGCGGCTGAACCCGCATTGATCCTCTACGGCGCGTTGCCCTCCGGCGCGCCGCCCTCGTAGTCTGACGGCATGCCCTGGCCGCCCGGCGCGGCAGGACAGGGATCACGGCCGGCGGCGAAGATCGGTCAAGGGCAGGCGAACGGACGGGGGGCGGATGGACAAGGCTGCGGACGCGAACGGGGCCGAGGAGGCCCAGCGGATCCTCGACCTGGAAGTGCCGTCCAGCCGGCGCACGCTCGGGCCGGCGCTGGCGCAGGCGTTCCGCTGGCTCGGCATCGCCTTCGTCGCCTTCCACCTCTGGGTGCTGCTGGTCCATCCGATCGATCCGACGGTGGGCCGACCGGTGCATGTCTATGTCGGCGCGATCATCGGGCTTGGCCTGTTCGCCGCCTCGCATCGCGCGCGGCTCGACCGGATCGCCTGGTACGACTGGATGATGATGGCGGCCTGCGTCGGCATCGTCGCGCACTATGCGCTCGATGCCGACGGGATCGAGATGCGCGCCTTCCTGGGGCCGAACTGGCGCGACACCATCGTCGGCGTTGCCGCAATCGCGGTCCTGCTCGAGTTCACGCGCCGCACCGCCGGCATCGCGATGCCGATCATCGCGCTCGTCTTCATCTCCTACATCTTCCTCGGCCCTTGGCTGCCGGGCGCGCTCTACCACACCGGCGTGCCGTGGCGCGAAGCGGTGAACTTCCTCGCCGGCATGGAGGGGATCTTCGGCATCACCACCTCGGTCTCCGCCACCTTCATCATCATGTTCGTCACCTTCGCCGCCTTCCTGCAGACCTCGAAGGCGGGCGACTTCTTCAACGACCTGGCGATGGGACTGGTCGGCTGGGCGCGCGGCGGCCCGGCCAAGGTGGCGGTGGTCTCGTCCTCGATGTTCGGTGCGGTCTCGGGCTCCTCCGTGGCGAATGTCGTGGCCTCCGGCACCTTCACCATCCCGATGATGAAGCGCGCCGGCTACGACGCCGACACCGCCGGTGCGGTGGAGGCGACCGCCTCGACGGGCGGGCAGCTCGCGCCGCCGGTGATGGGCGCGGGCGCCTTCATCATGGCCGAGGTGCTCGGCGTCCCCTACCAGGAGATCCTGATCGCCGGGATCATTCCGGCGCTGCTCTACTACGTCGCCTGCTACAGCCATGCCGACCTGCATGCGCTGAAGGCGGGGCTGCGCGGCCTGCCGCTCTCGGAACTGCCGAGCCTGCCCAAGCTGATGCTCAGGGCCTATCTGTTCGCCCCGCTGGTGATCCTGATCGCGGTGCTGCTTTCCGGCTACTCGCCGTTCCGCGCGGCCGGACTCGGCATCGCCGCGACGGTGGTGATCATGTTCGCGACCTTCCTCGCGCATCGCGTGTTCATCGCGCGCGAGAACCCGCTCGCCGCGCTGGCCGGAAGTCTCTGGCAGCTCTGGCTCGCGATCTGCGAGGCGCTCGCCGGCGGGTCGCGCGAGGCGCTGCAGCTGATCGCGGTCTGCGCCACGGCCGGGATCGTCGCCGGGGTGATCGGGCTCACCGGCATCGGCGGACGTTTCGCGACCATCCTGCTCGAGCTCGGCGGCGCGGTGCCGATCCTGGCCCTCACCTTCGCCGCGGTCGTCGCCCTGATCCTGGGCATGGGCGTGCCGACCACGGCGGCCTACGCGATCGCCGCGGCGGTGGTGGCGCCGGGGCTGATCCGCATGGGCATCCAGCCGCTGGTCGCGCACATGTTCATCTTCTACTACGCGGTTTTGTCCGCGATCACGCCGCCGGTGGCGCTCGCCTCCTTCGCCGCCGCCGGGCTGGCGCGCGGCAGCCTGTGGGGCACCAGCCTGACCGCGCTCAAGTTCGGCATGGCAACGTTCCTGGTGCCCTACATGTTCTATCTGAACCCGGTGCTGCTGGCGCAGGGGGCGCTCACCGACATCCTCCAGGCCCTGGCCACCGGGGTGATCGGCGTGGTGCTGCTCGCCTGCGCCACCGAGGGCTATCTGGGCGGAAGGCTGCCGCTCGCGCTGCGCCTGGTCACCGGTCTCGCCGCCGTCCTCTGCATCATCCCCGAGGGGCTCACCGATCTGGCCGGTGTTGCGGTCGGGGTGGCGATCTACGGATGGCAACGGTGGAGTGCGCGCGGGACACCGGCCCTGGCGCAGGGGAACGGCAAAGGCGGGGATTGAGCCGTCCCGCGCCGGGACCTCCTCACGCGAGGCATGGCGGCAGGGCGGTCCGCCAATGCCGAGGGATCGATCCTGCCGCTGCGCGACCGCGCGAACCCGGCAGGAGGGTATGGTCGGTCCTGGTCGGTCCCGCCCCGCTGGTTGGCAGCGGGGAACGTTGCGCGATGATCCCGAAACGGCATAGCCTGTGCGTGCGCGGCAGCGCCATGGGCGTGCCCAGGGGTGGCGGCGCCAGCTGGGGAGAAGAGCGATGAAGCGGATGGTGGTCGACCTCCTGGAAAAGTTCGCGATCGGACTGTTCGTGCTGTTCCTGCTGGCCGGGCTGATCGGCGGCTACGGTCCGGGCGGCGTGGTCGGCGCGATCGTCGGGCTGATCGTCGCCTTCCTGATGGCCGTGCTGGTGTTCGGCATCATCTTCGTCCAGCTCGAGATGAACGAGAGCCTGCGCGCGATCCGCCAGCAGCTCGAATCGCGCCGGCCGTAATCCCTCTGCCGATCGGGGAACGCCCGGTCGGGGGGGCGCGGCGGCCGAGGATGCCCCGCGCGCGACGCCTCGCCGCGCTTGACTTGCGGCGCGGCCTCGTCGGGAAATGGCGCCGGCGGGAAGGGGGGTCGATGGCGAGACGAGCGACGGCGGCAGGCACGGCGGCGCGCCGGGCTGATCCGCCTCGCGACCGACGCGCCGGGAGGCCGCCGATGCGGATGATCGCGTTTCCATGACGAGCGCGCGCTATCTCCAGGCCGCCGAGCTCGAGGACAGGCTCCCGCTCAGGGCGGGCGCGGCGATCGCGCTCGCCCAGCACGCGCGTCTCGCCGCGCTGATCGAGGCGAAGGCGCCGGCGGCCGCCGGGCTGTTCGCCGAGCCGGTGCTCGATCCCAAGGAGAGCCCTGCACCGCGTCGCGTCTCGTGGTATGGCCCGGCCTCGGAGGATCCCGTCCCGCTCGAACGCCTGCCGACCGCGCAGCGCCTGCTCGCCGAGAGCGAGCTGCGGAGCCGGCTCTCGGCGCTGCAGCCGCTGCTCGCCGATCCGGAGGCGGGCGGGCTGCTGCGCGCCGCCCTGATGGTGTCGGGCCAGGGCGACATCCTCTGGACCGGGGCGGCACCCGTGCTGGTGAACTGGGGCATCGTACCGGCCTCCGTCGGCGAGGCGCCGGAGGCGCTGGCGCGGCACTTCGATGCCACGCTTGGCCGCTACGCGCCGCCGCACGCCAATCCCTGGCGCGCCGCTGCCTTCGCCGCGCCGGCCGGCGCGGTGCAAAAGGATCTCGGGTGGGATCCGGCGAAGGTGCACGTGAACGGCGGCGCGCTCGCGCTCGGCCAGCACCGTGT
>NZ_VIKA01000215.1 GCF_006704265.1 Elioraea sp. Yellowstone
GGCGGCGGCAGGCGCGTACGGCCGCGGGCACGTCGCCCAGCACGCGCGCGGGCTGCGGCGGCTCGCACTGCGCGACCGTGGCGAGATAGTCCTCGAAGCCCGCGCTCGTCGCCGCCGCCATCGGGTCCTGCCGCCCGGCGAGCGAGAACAGCCGCGCCGAGGGCGCGGTCCAGGTCCCGCAGAGCACCTCGACGCGCGGCTGGGCGGCGGAGCCGACGCGGCGGAAGCTGCACCCCTCGCCGGCAACCGTGCGCCCGGCATCGCCCAGTTCCGGACCGACCGGCCCGCCCGGCGCCGCACAGCCCGCAGCCGCCAGACCGATCGCGAGCAGCACCGGAGCGGCGCGCATCACGGCGTCCCCCCGCGGCGCGGTGCGGCTGCGGCCGCCTCCGCCTGCTCGTCCTCCTGGCCGTCCCCGCCCGCCCCGGCCTCCGCGGACTGGCGGAGCGACTCCTCCGGGCCGGTGTTGATGATCGGCACCGCGCTCTCGTCGAGGCGTGGCGCGCCGCCCTCAAGGGCGAGCACCGGCGGCACGTAGAGCACCGGGATCTGCGCCAACGGCAGGAAGGTGCAGCCGATCGTGCCGATCGCGCAGTCATTGATCACCTGGCTGAACAGCGGGTCGCCGAGCCGCTGCACGTAGGTCGACGCCGGGTCGCCGCCGACGCCGTTGATCACGCCGTAGAGCGCGACGCCGGCCGCCGCACCGACATAGACCCCGGCGGCGCGCAGCCGCAGCGCCTCGCTGGTCGGCGCGGACTGGACGGAGCCGTTCTCCCCGAAGACGTAGAGCAGGCTGCCCGGGGCGTTGATCTGGCCGAGATCGACCGCGACCGCGCTCTGCGACGCGTCGGCGGGGCTGCCGAATTCGGTCTGGATCGAAGTGACATGGGCGACCAGGGACGGAGTCCCGTTCAGGCGGACGATCCGGTTCGCGGCGATCTCGTCGGGGGTCTGCACCCGGAGCAGGTTCAGCATGCCGAGCAGCTGGCCGACATCCGTGCCGGGATCGGGTGCGCCGAGCGGCCTCAGGTCGCCCGAGGCATCGATCACGATCAGCTCCGGATCGCCGGAGGAAGACAGCTGATCGGGGCCGCCCGCGAAGCGGATCACGCCTGTTCCGCCCGGCGTCTGCTCGGCGCGCCGGACCATGATCCGACCACCCGGGGCAGCGAGCGAACCGGACAGGGTGAAGTCGGCGCCGAAGCCGATGATCAGCCGCCCGCCGGCACCGACCGCGATGTCGCCGCCGATGGTCGCCGACCCGTCCGTGCCGATCAGGGCATTGCGGCCGGCCGTCACCGTGCCGGCGATGCCGAGATCGCCGTCCGCCGCCAGCACCGCGTCCAGGCCCCCGGCGACCTCGCCGGCAACGGCCAGGGCGCCGCCGGCGGCAAGCCGTGCGGTGCCGCCCGCGGCGATGCTGCCGGCCACGGTCATCGCCCCGCCTGAGGCGACTGTCGCATCACCGCCGGCGTCGATCGTGCCCGCAGGGGTGATGGCCAGGGTTCCGCCGGCGGAGAGCGCGGCGTCGCCGGAGGTCTGCACCAGCCCGGCCTGGGTCAGCGACGTGCCGGCCGCGAGCGTCGCCGTGGCGCCGCGCACCGTTCCCGTGAGGTCGATCGCCTGGCCGGCATCGAGGCTGACGCCGCCACCGGCATCGGCGAGACCGGAGACCACGATGTCCTGGCCCGCGGCAAGCGCCACGTCGCCCTCGGCGGCCACGGTGCCGGTGACCAGCAGCCCCGCACCCGCCGTCAGGCTGGCATCCGCGCCGGCCTCGGCGGTGCCCGCAACGGTCAGACCGGTCCCCGCCGCCAGACCAAGCCCCTCGCCCGAACGCACCACGGCGCCCGCGTCGATGGCGACGGCCGCGTCGGCGGTCAGCGTCGCATCGCCGCCGGCGTCGATCGCGCCGCCGGCGGTGACCGCGATCGTGCCGGGCGTATCGAGCGTGATCGCGCCGCCCGCCTCGACCGTGCCGGACACGACCATGCCCGCTGCCCCGGCGGAGAGCGCGGCGTCGGTCCCGGCCCGAACCGGCCCGGAGACGGCGAGCGGCCCGTCCGCCTCGAGCGTCACCGCGGCGGCGACGGACCGCGTGCCCTCGAGCGCGGGCACCAGCGCACCGTCCGCGCCGATCGTCCCGACCGTCAGCGCCCCACCGGCGCGGACGGACAGCGGCCCTTGCGCGCTGCCTGCGACAGTGCCGATCGCGTTGCCCGCAAGACCGAGATCGATCGCCCCGGCGTCCGCCAGCGCCGCGAGCCCGGCCGCGGCGATCGCGCCTCCGGTCTGCACGATGTCGCCCGTCAGCGCGCGCAGCCGAACCGTGCCGGCACCCGCCGAGAGCGTGCCGCCGATGGTCAGGCCGTCGCCCGACAGCAGGGTCAGCGGCGCATTCGTCGTTCCGATGCCGCCCGACCCGACCGCGACCGGCCCCTCGGCGCGGAAGCGGAACCCGTCGCGACCGAAGCCGGCGACGCTGCCAACGGCGTTGGCTGCCCCGGCGGTGGCGAGATCGACCGTGCCGGCGGAGGCGGTCACGCCAAGGCTGCCCGCCGTGACGCCGCCCGTCGCGGTCTGCTGGACATCCCCGCCCAAGCTGCCGGCGAGAAGGGCGATGCTGCCGGTACCGGCATCGATCGGCCGGTCGAGCAGGACGCCGCCGCCGAAGACGGTGCCGCCGGCCAGCGTCACCGTGCCTCCGCCCGAGACCAGGCGGATGCCGGACTGCCCATCGACCAGCGTGCCGTCAGCCGCGACCTCGCCCACCGTCACGTCGGCTGCGTTGCTGAGGCGGAACTCCGCCTGCGCCTCCCCCGCCACGGCGCCGACCAGATTCGTCCCATCCAGCAGCACGGTGTCGCCCCGCGCCAGCAGCGCTTCGGCAATCACGGCGGCCGAGGCGGTCTGGCTCAGCGTGCCGTCGGCCTGCAGCCGCACGATCCCGCCCGGCCCGGCCCCCGCATCCACGGACTGCGTCAGGCTCAGATCACCGCCTTCGACACGCAGGCTGATCGGCGCGCCGAAGGCGGGGCTGCGCAGCCCGGCCTCGCCGGCGATCGGCAGCACGGCATCGCCCCCGACGCTGCCGACGGTGAGCGTTCCCTGGTGGCGGACGCGCAGGCCGGCGACCGAACCGCCGGCCAGAAGCCCGATCCTGTTGTCGGTCCCGGTGAGGTCGACGGTGCCGCCGCGCGCGAGGAGCGCGCCCGCGCTCAGCGCGCCGGCCGCGCCCTGCGCGAGCGCCCCGCCGGCCTGCAGCCGGAGCGTGGCGCTGCCCGCATCGAGCGGTGCCTCGACGGTCAGATCGCCGGCGGCGAGCAGCGAGATCGGCGCCGAGGGCGTCACGATCCCGTCCCGGCCGGCGATGGCGAGCGGAACGGCCCCGCCGACCTCGAGCGAGGGAACGGTGCCGACGGCGACGGATCCGCCGGCCCGGTAGCGGAAGCCGCCCGCCCCCGCCGTGCCGGCGATCGTGCCGACGTCATTGCCGGGATCGTCGAGCCGGACCTCGCCCGATGGCGCGACCGCCACGAGGCGTGCCGTCGCGCCGCCCGCGATGGGACCGGTCTGGGTGATCGAGCCCGTGCCGCTCTCCAGCACCAGCGTGCGGGCGTCGCCCGGCGCGCCGGCGCGGTTCACGCGGATGCCGATCCCCGGGAAGAAGAGGTTCTCGCGCACGACGATCGCGCCCGCCGCCGCCTCCGCCGCGCCGCCGACCGCGCCGATGCGCAGCGTGGTCGTGGCGCCGCCCAGGAGGTCGATCGCCTCGGCGGAAAGCCAGAGTGCGCCCGGGTCGAAGGGGAAGAGGTTGCCGAGCTCGATCCCGCGCCCGGCCGTGAACGGGCGCACGACCACGGCCGCGGCATCCGCACCGACGGTCGCCTCGAGGCTCATCGCATCGGCCGCGAGTTCGACCGCCGGACCCGCGATCGGCGCGTCCACGGCAAGGCCGCCGCCCGGCTGCGTCACCGCGAGCCGCACCGTCGCGTCGGCCCCGCCCGAGGCACCAGCCGCGCCGGCCACCAGCGCGTCACCGGCGACCGAGCCGACCGTGACGTCC
>NZ_VIKA01000216.1 GCF_006704265.1 Elioraea sp. Yellowstone
GCCCGCCGCAGCGGGAACGGCACGCGCGCGAGGCGCGGCCACAGGCGGGCCGCGAGCACATGCCGGCGATAGCCGCCGAACAGCTCGTCGCCGCCGTCGCCCGAGAGCGCGACCGTCACGTGCCCGCGCGTCAGGCGCGCGAGCAGCAGCGTCGGGAGCTGCGAGGAATCCGCGAATGGCTCGTCGTACACGCGCGGCAGCTCATCCACGAGCGCGAGCGCGTCCGCCTCGGTCGCGTGCAGCACGGTGTGGCGCACGTCGAGCGCGGCTGCGATGCGCGCGGCATCCTTGCTCTCGTCGTAGGCCGGATCGTCGAAGCCGATGGTGAAGGCATGCGCCGCGCCGGGGGCCGCGCGCGCCATCGCCGCGACCACCGAGGAGGAATCGACTCCGCCCGAGAGGAAGGCGCCCACGGGCACATCGGCGACGAGCTGCGCGCGCACGCTCTCGGCGAGCGCGGCATCCACCGCCGCTGCCGCCTCGGCCGCCGTCAGCCGCGCCGGCACCGTTTCGCGGGCCAGCGCAAGCACGTCGAACCAGCGCCGCTCCTCCGGCGCGCCCGCCATGCCGATCCGCACGAGGCCTCCCGGCGGCAGCTTGCGCACGCCCCGGAACACCGTGCGCGGCGCGGGGATGCAGCCGTGCCGCAGATAGGCCGCGACGCTCTCCGCGTCGATCTCGGGCGACCAGCCGCCCGCCGCCTCGAGCGCGCGCAGCTCGCTGCCGAACAGCACCGAACCGTCCGCCAGCACGGTCCAGGCGAGCGGCTTGATGCCGGCATGGTCGCGCGCGAGCCACAGCACGCGCTCGGCGCGGTCCCACAGCGCGAAGGCGAACATCGCATCGAGCCGCGGCAGCGCGGACGCGACGCCCCACTGCGCCACCGCGGCGAGCAGCACGGCCGTGTCGCTCTCGCCCGGCACCGTCCGCCCGCACGCCGCCAGCTCCGCACGCAGCGCGCGGTAGTTGTAGAGCTCGCCGTTGTAGCTCACCACGTAGCGTCCGCAGGACGACGCCATCGGCTGCGCGCCGCCGGGCGAGAGGTCGATGATCGCGAGCCGGCGATGTGCAAGCGCAACGCCGGCCTCGCCGTCGGCCCATGTGCCGGCGCCGTCGGGACCGCGATGCGCAAGCGCGGCCCCCATCGCCGCCGCGCGCGCGAGCAGCGCGTCCTCGGCCCCGGGCCGGCGCAGGAACAGGCCGGCGATCCCGCACATGCGCCGTTCTCAGGCCCCGCCCATGCGCGTGATCGCCCACTTCACCAGGCAGGGACCGTCGGCAGGGCTGCCCGACAGGACCACCTGCTGCGTGCGTCGCCGCTCGTCGGTGCCCGCATAGACGCTCTCCTCGAGGGCGAGGCGGGCGCCGTCCGCGCGCAGCGCCCAGCCGCCGGAGGAGGGCGTGCGCAGCAGCACGCCCGCGCCGTCCTGCTGCAGGCTCGCGCTGACCGAGGGATGCAGGTGGAAGCGGATCGCGAAGGGCTGCGGGCTGGGCGCCTCGATCGCGTCCTCGCCGCGCACGTCCTCGCCGGTGTCGCCGAGATAGAGCCGGCGGCGATGGATCGCGTTGAAGGGCCTCTTCCAGCCGTCGTGGCTGGCATCCAGCCAGTGCGCCCCGTTCGCCTCGTGGCGCTGCACCGCGACCTGCTCGGGGCGGCGGCCGAGCCCGTCCTCCTTGAGTTCCGAGGAGTTCACGTCAGCGATCACCAGCGTGGAGTGCGCGGCGGTCGCACGCAGCGCGTCGCGCCAGGCGTTCGCCGCCGCCGGCGCCGCGCCGCAGTTGACGATCAGCCGGTCGCGCCCGACCGAGAGTTCGAAGGCGAGCGTGCCGGCATGCGCGCGCCGGTCCTGCCCACGCGGCGGCGGCGGCCCGGCATCGACGATCAGCACGGTGCGCCCGGCGACGAGACGTTCGAACCGCATCTCCGGCGCGCGGGCTGTCGGCCGGGCGCGCACCTGGCTCTGCGCCTGCACCAGCGAGAGGAGCGCCGGGTCGCCCTCGCGCGTGCCGTTGAACAGCGCGAGCCCGCCATCGCCGTGGCGCAGCGCGGCGAGCATCGGCATCGCCCGCTCGATCGCCGCGGCGAGGACATCGGGCACCGGCTTGCGCGCGAGCGCCAGGATCGCGCGGATCTCGATCAGATCCATCACGGCGGAGAGCAGGGCCGCCGGGCTGCGCTCGACATGCCCGCCATCGGGCAGCATCTGCCGGTCGATCTCCTGGCCGAGGAAGCGCAGCGCGCGCGCGAGATGCGGCTCGCCGCCGGGCAGCGCCGCGCCGGCCGCGACCAGGCCCTTGAGGGCGGTGAAGGCGCGCGCGTCCATGGTCTCGGCCGGCAGGAGGCCGGAGAGCGTGCGCGCATCCTCGACGATCCGGCCCATCACGGCGGCGCGGAACGTCTCCTCCGCGCTCGCGGCAAGGAAGTCCCAGTGCGACAGCAGCGCGGTGATGCGTGCGCCCAGGACCGTCTCACGCGCAGGGGGCAGGTGCGGGGCGGCCTCGATCCAGGCGCCGACCAGGGCGCGCGCGCGCAGCCGCGCCGCGTCGCTGCCGACCGCGCGCAGGTCGCGCAGCCAGGCGAAGCCGTGCGCGGCCTCGTTCCAGGCGTCGTCGTCCCCGGCGGCGGGGTCCAGCGGGCGGGCCGTGCCCTCGACCACGAGTTCCCCCTTGAGGATCCGGCTGCCGCGCGTCGCGTCGCCCGGCCAGGGGTCGCGCAACGGCACGAGCGGCGACTCGGGCAGGCGGGCGAATGGGGCCGCGACCGTCGGCAGGCGGCCCAGCACGCGCTGCACGGCACGCAGCCAGCGGCGCGGATCAAGGTCGGCGAGCATGACACGCCCTTTAGAGGGCGTCGGGCATCGCGCCGCAAGTGGGTAAGGCGGCGCCGCCCGATCCGCTCAGAGATACACCGCCTTCAGGTTCGCCTCCGGGTAGCGTTCGCCCGCCGCGGCGCCCGGCGGCACCGCTGCCCCGATGGCCGCGACCTCGGCCGCGCTCAACCGCACCGCGAGCGCGCCGAGATTCTCCTCGAGCCGCTCGCGCCGGCGCGTGCCGGGAATGACGTGCACGTCCTCGCCCTGCGCGAGCAGCCAGGCGAGCACGAGCTGCGAGGGCGTGCAGCCCTTGTCGCGCGCGAAACCCTCGATCCGCGCGACCAGTTCGAGGTTGCGGTCGAGATTGCCGGGCTGGAAGCGCGGATGCGCCGCGCGCCGTCCGCCCACGTCCCCGGGCGTGCGCACCGTGCCGGTGAGCAGGCCGCGCCCCAGCGGCGCGTAGGCCACGAAGCTGATGCCGAGGCTCCGCGTGAGCGCGCGCGTCTCCTCCGCCTCCCTGCGATAGAGCAGCGAGTACTCGGTCTGCACCGCCGCGATCGGATGCACCGCGTGCGCGCGTCGGATCGTCTCGGGCCGCGCCTCGGAGAGGCCGAGCAGCCGCACCTTGCCCTGCTCGACGAGCCGCGCCATGGCGCCGACCGTGTCCTCGATCGGCACCGCCGGATCGACGCGGTGCTGGTAGTAGAGGTCGATCACCTCGACGCCGAGGCGCTTCAGGCTCGCCTCGCAGGCGGCGGCGACGTACTCCGGCCGTCCGTCCACCGCATTCGCCCCGCCCTCGCGCCGCACCTGGCCGAACTTGGTGGCGAGCACGACCTTGTCGCGGATGCCCCTGAGCGCACGGCCGAGCAGCGTCTCGTTGTGGCCCCAGCCGTACATGTCGGAACTGTCGAGATGGGTGACGCCGAGCTCGACCGCTTCCCGGATCAGCGCCTCGGACGCCGCGTCGTCGGCATCGCCATAGACGCCGGAGAGGGACATGCAGCCGAGGCCGATCGGGCAGACGCGCGGGCCGCCGCGGCCGAGCGGGCGCGCGGAAGCCGCGACCTGTTCAGGCGTGACCATCGTCGGGCTCCTTCTCGTTGAATCCGATCGCGGCGAGTGCCGCGCGCCCCGCCGGCCCGGCGAGTGTCGCGGCGATCATCGCGGCGGCGGGCGACGCGCGCGGCGCGCCGAGCGCGTAGGCGGTCACCAGCGC
>NZ_VIKA01000217.1 GCF_006704265.1 Elioraea sp. Yellowstone
GCCGCGCACCATCGCCTCGAGCATCGGCGCGGCGATCGCGGGGATGATCCAGTCCGAAGGCGCGGTCGCGACGCGGAAGCCGCGCGCGGCGAGCAGGCGCGCGAGCGTGACCGGGGCGGAGGGGCCCATCGCGCGGCCGAAGCCCTTGTCGCGGCGCATGTCGCGCGCGAAGCCGCGCGCGATCAGCCGGTCGTCGGGATGCGTCGGCCGCCAGCGGTCACGGCCGTCGACGGTCAGGCAGGCGAGCAGCGGCGCGCGCAGCGCGGCGGCGAGCCGTTCGGCCCATGCGGCGGAGACGAGATCCAGCAGCGCCGAGCACACCACGGCGTCGTGCGCGCCGAGCGGCAGGCGCGACGGGTCGTCGGCGAAGTCGGTGGCGAGCGCCTCGATCCGCCAGGCGCCGCCCGGCGTGTGGATCAGGAGCGCCCGGCCCGGCGTGGTGATGCGCCAGCCGCGCGCCTCGGCCCAGTCCGCGGTGCGCGCGAAGGCCTGGCCGAGCAGCGCCGCGTCCGCATCGACGATGGTCCAGGCCTGGGCGCGGCCGATCATCGGCGCGAGCCAGCGGAACAGCGACGCGGTGCCCGCGCCGAGATCGATGATGCGCGGCCGCGGCGGCAGGCGCTGCACCAGCCGCGCGGCGAGGGCACGCGCGCGGGCGATCCGGTCGAACGGCTCGCGCAGCGCGAGCCAGTCGGCCGAGAACCCCTCGCTCATGCGGCGACCGCGGCAAGCTCGCGCGCGAAGGCCTGCGCCTGCTGCTCCCAGTCCGGCAGGCGCTGGCCGGCGGCGAAGGCGGCGTCGCTCATGCGATGGCGCAGCGCGGTGTCGAAGATCGGCCGGCGCATCGCGCGCGAGAGCGCGGTCCAGTCGCCCGGCGGCACGATCACGCCGGCATCGATCGGCAGAAGTTCGGCGACCGCACCGCCCGCGGTGAGGGCGCAGGGGATGCCGCGCTTCAGCGCCTCGGCCACCGCCATGCCGTAGCCCTCGTGCCAGGTGGCGAGCGCGAACAGGTCGGTGCCGGCCCAGAGCGCGGCGAGCGCATCGTCGCCGATCTCGCCGGCGAAGGTGACCCGGTCGGCGATCGCAAGGTCGCGCGCGAGTGCGGCAAGCGCGGCCGCATGGGCGCGATCCCGCTCGAGGCTGCCGACGATGGTGAGCCGCCAGTCGAGGTCCGTCAGCCGGCCGAGCGCGCGCAGGAGCAGGTCGTGGCCCTTGCGCGGCACCGCCGCGCCGATCGACAGGATCGCGCAGCCGGTGCCCTGCGAGCCTTGTGCGCGCGGCGCGGCATCCGTGCCGGGCTCGACGACGCCGATGCGCGCCGCGTCGATCCCCATGCCGGCGAGCGCGGTCGCGGTCGCGCGCGAGGTCGCGATCAGCCGCGCGAGCTGCGGCAGGAGCTGCGCTTCCTTCTCGCGCAGGAGCGCGGCGTCCGCCTCGGACAGGCCCTTCTCCAGCGGTGTCGGGTGATGGATCAGCCCGACCGCGCCGGCGCGCGCGACCGCCTCGGCCGCGCGCGCGAAGGCGGGCAGGCCGAGCCCGTCGATCACCGCGATCTCGCCGGGCCGGAGCTCGGCCAGCGCCTGCCAGGCGGCGGCTTCGGCGGCGGCATCGGCGAGCGGATGCCGCCCGGCGAGCTCGACCACGCGCACGGCATGGCCGCCCTCGCGCAGGCCCGCGACCATGCGCCGGTCGTAGCCGTAGCCGCCCGAGACCGCGTCGAACGGCGCGGGCACCATCAGCGCGATCGCGAGCTGCGTCATTCCACCACCGCCTCGTAGGCGGCCCAGGCGAGCGGGCTCTCGCGCAGGAGCACCTTCAGCGACGTGACGCGCCGTCCGCCCTCGCCCAGCCGCCCTGCCTTCAGCGCCGCCACCAGCAGGCCGTGCACATGCGCGGCCATGAACTCGGTGGTGGTGTTCTGCCCGGCGAATTGCGGCAGCGCGTCGAGATTGTCGTAGTCGAAGCTGTCGAGCGCGCGGCGCAGTTCGGCACGCGCGAGGCCGATATCCACCACCAGCCCGTGCGCGTCGAGGGAGGGTGCGCGGAACTCCGCCTCCACCGCATAGGTGGCGCCGTGCAGCTTCTGCGCCGGGCCGAACACCTCGCCGCGGAAGGAGTGCGCGATCATCACATGGTCGCAGACGGTCAGGCTGAACACGCGCGGTCCTTTCAGACGGAGGGATCGTAGGCAATGACATGGCAGAGCGCGCCGGGGCGTGCGGCGAGCCGCGCCATGGTCGCGGGAAGGTCGGCGAACGGTGTGGGCCCCTCGAGCAGCGCGTCAAGCCGCGCGTCCTCGAGCAGGGCGAGCGCCAGCGCGAGCCGTTCGGCGTGGCTGCGGCGGCCGCGCATCGGCGCCGCGATGGCGCCGACCTGGGAGGAGACGAGCCGCAGCCGCCGGCTGTGGAACGCCTCGCCGAGCGCCAGCGGCACCACGCGGTCGCCGAACCAGGAGGCCTCGACGATGCGCGCCTCGAAGGCGGCGCGGGCGAGCGCGAGGGCGAGGCCTTCCGGCGCGCCGGCAGCGTGCACGACCAGCTCCGCCTCGGCCGGCGCGTCCTCGGGGGCGGCGAAGGCGAGGCCGAGCGCCGCGGCGACCGCCGCCTTCGCCGGATCGCGGTCGACCACCGTCAGCGCGACGCCGGGAACCCGCGCGAGGAGGTGCGCGGCGAGCAGCCCGACCACGCCGGCGCCGATCACGAGCACGCGCTCGCCGGGCAGCACGCCCGCGTCCCAGGCGATGTTCAGCGCGGTCTCCATGTTCGCCGCGAGCACGGCGCGGCGCGTCGGCACGGTCTCGGGCACGGGGTGCAGCATCGACGCCGGGACGACGAAGCGGTCCTGGTGCGGATGCAGGCAGAAGACGCGCCGGCCGATGAGCGCGGCGGGGCCGGCCTCGACCACGCCGACCGCGCTGTAGCCGTACTTCACGGGAAACGGGAAGTCGCCCGCCTGGAACGGGCAGCGCATCACGGCGTGCTGGCTCGCCGGCACGCGGCCGGCGAACACCAGGGATTCGGTGCCGCGCGATAAGCCGGTCGCGAGCGTGCGCACCAGCGCCCCGCCCGCGCCGGGCGCGGCGAGATCCTCCTCCCGGACTTGACCGACGCCCGGCGCGATCGTCCAGAAGGCGCGCGCCTTCATGGCACGATCGCGCGCCGGGCGATCGCGCAGTCGAACAGCATGTCGTCGCCCAGGCGATGCACGGCGAGCGGGAAGCGAAGTCCCTGTTCGGGCGTGCCCACCCCCGGCAGGGCGAGCGCCGGGATGCCGTTGCCCAGCAGGAGCGGCGCCACCGTCACGTGCAGCCGATCGATCAGCCCGGCGGCGAGGAAGCGTCCCACGGTGACGCCGCCGCCCTCGACGAAGAGATGGGTCAGCCCGCGTGCGCGCAGGGCACGCACCAGGGCGGCGAGATCGAGGCCGCGCCCGGCGCGCGGCAGGGGCAGGATCTCGGCGTCGCCGCAGGGGGCGGCGGCGTCCGCGGCGCAGGCGAGCAGCGTCGGCAGCCCGTCCCGGAACACCTGGTAGCCGGCGTGCAGGCGGCGGTCGGCGTCGAGCACCACACGCAGCGCGTTCGGGCCTTCCACCTCGCGCGTGGTCAGCCGCGGATCGTCGTGGTGCACCGTGCCGGCGCCGACGATCACCGCGTGGTGCAGCGCGCGCAGCCGGTGCGTGTGCACGATGTCGGCCGCGCCGCTGATCCAGCGCGACACGCCCGAGGCGGTGGCGATCCGCCCGTCCAGGCTCTGCGCCAGATGCGCGGTGACGAAGGTGCCGTCGGGTGCGCTCGCGGGTTCGGTGAGCGGCGCGCAGAGGTCGCGCAACCGCGCGGCGTCCGCATCCGCCGGAGCCGGCAGCGCCGCGCGCGCCCCGCCGCGGCGCGCGCAGAAAAGGGGGGGCCCCCCTCAGAACGGATTGGCGAAGTCGTTGCCCGTGCCGAGC
>NZ_VIKA01000218.1 GCF_006704265.1 Elioraea sp. Yellowstone
CCGCCGCGGCGGCGAGCGCGCGGGCGGCGCGCAGCACCAGGTTGTCGGCCTCGCCCGCGAGCGCGGCCGCGAACGGCCCCTCGACCGCGAGCGAGAGCGCGTCGTCCGGCTCGGCGACCAGCACGTCGGCGGCGGCGGCGAACACCACGAGCGTGTCGAGCAGGTGGTAGCCGTCTGCGCGACGGCCGAGCACATGCAGATGGAGATTGACCTTGGCGTGCGCCGCCTCGGCGAGGCTCACGCTCAGCGCGCGGCGGTGGCCGGTGCCGGACCGGCGGCGCCGGAGGCGACATTGGCGGGCGGCAGGACGAGCCCGTCGCGCAGCTTGGCCTCGAGCTTCGGGATCGCCTCGGGCTCGGGGCCGAGATTGAGCGCGCGGCGCCACTGGAACTGCGCCTCGGCCCGGCGGCCGACGGCCCAATACGCGTCGCCGAGATGGTCGTTGATCACCGGATCGCGCGGCAGGAGCTCGACCGCGCGCTCGAGCCAGCGCACCGCGGCGCGATAGTCGCCCATGCGGAACAGCACCCAGCCGAGACTGTCAACGATGTGGCCGTCATGCGGGCGCAGCTCCACCGCACGCTCGATCATCCGTTTCGCGCGCGCCAGCTCGCGTCCCTGTTCGACCCAGGAATAGCCGAGATAGTTCAGCACGTAGGGCTGGTCGGGCGCGAGCTCGAGCGCGCGCAGGAAGTCGGCCTCGGCGCGTGGCCAGTCCTTGGCGCGTTCAAGCGCGATGCCGCGCGCGTAGTAGAGCGCCCATTGCCGCCGCTCGGGCGGGCCGAGGCGGGCGACCGCGCGGTTGTAAGCGGCGGCCGCCTCGGCGAAGCGGCTGCGCCCACGCAGGATGTCGCCCATGCGCGCGAGCGGTTCGGCACGCGTCGGGTCGGCGGCCGCCAGCGCCTCGAGTTCGCCGATCGCGGCATCCGTCCGGTCGAGCCGGTCGAGCATGAGCGACAGCCTGACGCGCGCTGCCGGCCCATAGGCGCTGTCTTGGCGAACCCGGGAGAGCACGTCGGCGGCCGCCTGGTAGCGCCGATCGCCCTCGAGGATATCGGCGAGCATCAGCTTGGCGGCGGGGTAGTCGGGGCGGAGCAGCAGCGCGACGCGCAGCAGCAGAAGCGCGAACTCGCCCGCCTCCTGCTGGCGCAGCGCGGCCGCGAACGCGAGCAGCGCCTCGGCCATGCCTTCGGCGGCGGAGGCGACCGGCCGGCGCTCCAGGTCGCCGAGCAGGCGTGCCTGCACCATGGCGACCTCATCGGAGCTGGCGGCGATCTCGGCGAGGATGCGCCGCGCCTCCTCGATACGACCCTGGCGCGCAGCGAAGCTCGCCTGGATTTCGGCCATGCGCAGGCTCGAACCGCCATCGGCGAAGGCGCCGCCGTACCACCGCTCGGCCTCGGCCATCCGGCCGGCGAGATCGCAGATCAGCCCGGCATGGAGGGCGAAGGCGGCCCGGAAACGCGCGCCGTCGGCGAACGGGCGCAGCGTGGCCAGCGCCTCGTTCCACTGCCCGCGCCCGGCCTGCGCCCAGGCGAGCATCAGCGGCTGGAGGAGCTGCGCCGCACCTTGACGCGGCAGGGCGCGGAAACGCGCCTCGACCAGGTCGAAACGGCCGTCGCGCGCCTCCTCGGCGGCGAGCACGAGGGTCGGCAGGAGTGCCGTCGGCTGCGTGGCGAGGATCCGCCGGGCAAGCGGGGCCGCCTCGCGCCCGTCGGCCAGCGTGGCGTGGAAGGCGCGGGTCAGGAGTTCCGGACTGGTCGGGTCGGCCGCAAGCGCGCCGGCGAAGAAGCGCGCCGCAGCCTCGGTGTCGTTCTCGGCCGCCGCAAGGCGGCCGGCGAGATAGGCGCCGAACGCGCCGGACGGCTTGAACCGCCCCTCGCGCAGCACCGGCCGGTCGGACTCCCCGGCCGGCAGGCCGGAGGCGCAGGCGGCCAGGAGCACCAGCGGCAGCAGGCCGAGGCGGCGCAGCGCGGGCGAGGATCCGACCCGGTCGGTCATGGGCGCAGAGTATCGCAGCGGCCGAAGGCGCGCCACGGGAACGGACCGCACGCTGGCGGTCACATCATGGCGTAGACAGGCCCGCCGCCGCCCTCGGGCGTGACCCAGGTGATGTTCTGCTTCGGGTCCTTGATGTCGCAGGTCTTGCAGTGCACGCAGTTCTGCGCGTTCACCACCAGCCGCGGCTGGCCCTCCTCGACGCCGACGAACTCATAGACCCCGGCCGGGCAGTAGCGCGCCTCCGGCCCGCCGTAGCGGGCGAGGTTGTGCGCGACCGCAAGCGCGGGATCGGCGAGGCGCAGATGGCTCGGCTGGTCCTCCTCGTGGTTGGTGTTGGAGAGATAGACCGAGGACAGCCGGTCGAAGGTCAGCACACCGTCGGGCCTGGGATAGTCGATGCGCGGCGCGGCGGATGCCTCCTTCAGGCTTTCATGGTCGGGGTGGTGGCCGAAGGTCCAGGGCGCGCGGCCGCGCAGGATATAGGTGTCGAGCCCGGCATAGGCGAGCCCGCCCCAGAGGCCGAACTTCGCGAAGGCGGGGCGGATGTTGCGCGCGCGCGCGAGCTCCTCGTGAACCCATGAACGTTCGAGTGCAGAAGGATACGACTCCAGCACGTCTGGCCTGGCGCCGGCGAGCGCCTCGACGATCGCCTCGGCGGCGAGCATGCCCGACTTCATCGCCGTGTGGCTGCCCTTGATCTTGGGCACGTTGAGGAAGCCGGCGGCGCAGCCGATCAGCGCCCCGCCGGGGAAGACGAGGCGCGGGATCGCCTGCAGCCCGCCCTCGTTCAAGGCCCGCGCGCCATAGGCGATGCGCTTGCCGCCCGCGAAATGGGGGCGGATCGCGGGGTGGGTCTTGAAGCGCTGCATCTCCTCGAAGGGCGAGAGCCAGGGGTTCGGGTAGTCGAGCCCGACGACGAAGCCGTAGGCCACCAGGTTCTCGCCCCAGTGGTAGAGGAACGAGCCGCCATAGGTGTCCGAGGCCAGCGGCCAGCCGATCGTGTGCAGGACGAGCCCCGGCCGGTGCGTCTCCTTCGGCACCTCCCAGAGCTCCTTGATGCCGATGCCGTAGGTCTGCGGCTGACGCCCCTCGCGCAACCCGAACCTGCGCTCGAGCTCCTTGGTCAGGCTGCCGCGGCAGCCCTCGGCGAACAGCGTGTAGGCGGCGCGCAGCTCCATCCCGGGCTGGAACGAGGGCTTGCGCGTGCCGTCCTTGGCGATGCCCTGATCGCCGGTCGCCACACCGACCACCCGGTCGCCCTCGAACAGCACCTCGGCGGCGGCGAAGCCGGGATAGATCTCCACCCCCAGCGCCTCGGCCTGTGCGGCGAGCCAGCGGCACACCTGGCCGAGCGAGACGATCCAGTTGCCCCGGTTGTGCATCGGCGGCGGCGTGGGCAGGCGGATCGCGCGCTTCGCCGTGAGATAGAGGAAGCGGTCCTCGCGCACGGGCGTGGTGATCGGCGCGCCGAGGGAGGCCCAGTCGGGCAGGAGCTCGTCGAGCGCGCGCGGCTCGATCACCGCGCCCGAGAGGATGTGCGCGCCGACCTCCGCGCCCTTCTCGAGCACGCAGACCGAGATCTCGCGCCCGGCCTGGCCGGCGGCCTGCTTCAGCCGGATCGCGGCGGCGAGCCCGGCGGGCCCGGCGCCCACGATCACCACGTCGAACTCCATCGCCTCGCGTTGCATCGCGTTCCCCCGGTGGCTCCGGTGCAGAGATAAGGGCATCCTGTCCCAGGCGCGAGAGCTGTGGGGAGCGGAGAGACTTGGACTCGGCGATGCGGTCCGAACTGGGGGCGGCGCTGGCACTCCAGCTCGCCTGGGGAGCGGACGAGGCGCTGGAGGAGGACGTGCAGGACCGGCTGGCGGAGGCGGCGCCGGCGGGACGCGAACGGGCGCCGGCCGCGCGCGCGGCGGGGCCGGCGCCCCAGGC
>NZ_VIKA01000219.1 GCF_006704265.1 Elioraea sp. Yellowstone
CGAGCATCATATCGGCGCGGGGTTGCCCCGCGCCAATGACGGCAAAAGCCGCCCCGCCCTGGGGGGGGCGCGGCCGACCCCCCCCGCGCGTTCCGCCCTCACCCGCGAGCGCCGCCGCGCGGGCCTCGTCCCGGATGCGCGACGGCACTCAGCCGCCGCGCCGGCGTGCGTCGCGCAGCATCCGGCGCGCCTCGATCGTGCTCTCGTAGTAGGAGAGGTCGATCGGCACGAAGCCCTGCGTCTCGCCATGCGCCACCGCGCGGGCGAGGTCGGGCCGGTCCCTGTGCAGCCCCGTGAAGAAGCGCACCAGCTCCGCCTTCAGCGCGGCAGGCGTGTCCTTGTGCACGATGATCGGCGGCGCCGGCACGACCGCGCTCTCCCACACCACGCGGATCTGGTCGCGCTTCAGCATGCCCTTGTCGATCATGGTGCGGATCTGGCCGTAGCCGTCGCCCTTGGTCGTCCAGGTGAAGGCGGCGTCATAGGTGCCGTTGAGCACGCCCAGCACCGACTGGGTATGGCCGCCCGAGAGGGGCGAGACGAAGTAGCGGTCGACCGGCGTGCCGCGCTTGGCGAACTCGACCGTGGGCACGAGGAAGCCCGACTGTGAGTTGGGCTCGGTGCGCGCGACCGTCCTGCCCTTGAGGTCCTCGAGCGTGCGGTAGGGACTGTCGGCACGGACGATCAGCACCGAGTTGTAGCCGAGATTGCCGTCCTTGTCGGTGGCGGTGACGATCGGCTCGACGCAGCCGCACTCCAGGATCGAACCCGCCATCGCCGAGGGGCTCGTCCAGGCGAAGTGGATCTGCCTCGCGATCAGCGCGTTGTTGACGCCGATGAAGTCGGAGGCGGTGAACAGCTTCACGGGCACGCCGAGCTTCTCGCTGGCATAGGGGATGAACTCGCGGAACGAGGCGGTGGCCTCGGTCTGCGTCTCGACCGGAATGACGCCGAAGCCGAGCTCGCGGTACTGGCCGCGCCAGTCGGCCTGCGCCGGCAGCGCGAGCGCCGCGCCCAGAAGCGCGGCCGGGACCAGGCGTGGTGTCATGGTTCGTCCTCCTGTTGCGGCGGCTCTCGCGGCAGGCCCGGAACGTTCCCGGTCACGCCGGTTCGAGCAGGCGGATGGCGGGCTCCGGCTCGTCCTCGGCCGCGCCCGCGTAGAGTTCCGCGAGCATGCTGTCGGCGAGCCTGCTCGCGGGCTCATCGAACTGGATCCGGCCGGCGCGCAGCCCGATGATCCGGTCGGCATAGGCGCGCGCCAGGGCGACGTTGTGCAGGTTGACCAGCACCGTGATGCCGCGGCTGCGGTTGATCGCGCGCAGCGTCTCCATCACCAGCGTGGCGTTGCCGGGATCGAGCGAGGCGGTCGGCTCGTCGGCGAGCAGCAGGAACGGCCGCTGCATGAGGGCGCGCGCGATCGCGACACGCTGCTGCTGGCCGCCGGAGAGCCGCTCGGCGCGCACGAACGCCTTCTCGACCAGGCCGAGCTGGTCGAGCAGCAGCATCGCCTCGATCCGGTCGGCGTGCGGGAAGGCACCGGTCCAGCTGCGCCAGAACGGCAGCGTCACGAGCCGGCCGGTGAGCACGTTGCTCAGCACGTCGAGCCGCGGCGAGAGGTTGAACTGCTGGAAGATCATCGCCGCCCGCGCCCGCCAGCGGCGCAGGGCGGCGCCCTGGAGGCGGCCGATGTCCTGACCCTCCGCCACGATCCGGCCGGCGCGCCAGGGTGTCAGCCGGTTGATCGCGCGCAGCAGCGTCGACTTGCCCGCGCCGGACGGCCCGATCACCGCGACGCACTGCCCGGCGGGGACGGCGAAGGAGACGCGCTCGAGCGCCGCCACCGACCCGAAGGCGACGCTCAGGTCCTCGACGATCAGGGCGGACGGTGTGGCCTCCCGCATGCGGCCGGGATAGCGCGGCAGCGATGTCGGGCCGATCGCAGTTCGGTTAAGCCGCCGTGACAGCCGCACCTGGGACTGGACATCCGCGCCGGGTCGTCGGGATCAGGCGCGCCGGAGGTGGACTCACGCGAAGCGGATCAGCGCGAACCAGTGGCCGCGCGCCTGCGCGGTGTCGCGCAGGCGCCCGTCGGGCCCGAGTGCCAAGCGCCGCCGCTGCACCGTGTCGGCGAGATTGCCGCCGACGATCTCGGCCACGCCGTCGGCGACGCGCACGACGATGTCGCCATGGCTGGTGAAGGGGTCGAGGCGCGGCGCGGTCCGCCACGTCACCGGCCGGTCGGGCGCGCCGTCGCCGATGCCGGCGCGCCACTGCACGACGAGATCGCCGCGCCGCGGCGGCAGCGCGTCGATCGGGAAGGCACGGTAGGGCTGGTCGCCGCCCGCCGCGGCGCGGCGCATCGCGTCGCGCACATAGGTCGAATGCCACTCGCAGTAGGCGAACCACTCCGCCCCGCCGGTCGCGGCCCAGACGCCGGCGCCGACGAAGGCGGCGCTCCAGGCCCAGCGCTCGCCCTCGGCGTCGACCGTGCGGCCGTCGACGTGGCGGTAGTGCGGACGGCCCGCGGCGTCGCCGACGATCCTCCAGTACTCGGCGATCCAGCCGCTGCACGGCGCCTCGTCCTCGAGCCGGCCGAGGAAGCGCGCCTCCTCGGCCTCCGCCCAGGCGGCGAGTCGTTCCGCCACCGTGTCCATCAGCCGCCCGCCTGACGCCGGCCGCGGCGATCGGCTACCGTCCGGGCCGGCCGCGCGCCCCGCGCGGCCGCCACCCCGACCCGCGCGAGAGGAAACGCCGTGATCGTCGATCTGCGCATCTACACCTGCAAGCCCAACCACGTGGACGCCTTCGTCGCACTCTATCGCGAGCACGCTTGGCCCCTGCAGCAGAAGTATCTCGGCCGCTGCGTCGGCTGGTACGTCACGGTGGAAGGCCAACTCAACCAGGTGGTGCACATGTGGGCCTACGACTCGCTTGCCGATCGCGAGGCGAAGCGCGCGGCGATGGCGGCGGACCCCGCCTGGCAGGCCTATCTCAGGCGCGCCGCCGAGGCCGGCCACCTGGTGCACATGGAGAACCGGATCCTCAGGCCGGCGCCGCACTGGACGCCGCTGCCGGGCATGTGAGGCGGCGTGCGCGGACGCGCGGGGGGCGAGGTCTTCCCCCGCGCCGACCGTCCGGACGGTTTGCGTCCCGACCGTCCGGACGGTAAGGTCGCGCATGGCCAGGAGCCCGACCACCCGCGACCGCCTGCTCGACGCCGCCGAGACCGTGGTGATCGCGCGCGGCGTGGCCGCCCTCTCGCTCGATGCGGTCGCCGCCGAGGCCGGCGTCAGCAAGGGCGGGCTGCTGCACCATTTCCGCTCCAAGGAGGCGCTGCTCGCCGGGCTGGTGGAACGGCTGGCCGCGGAGATGCGCGCGATCTTCGACGCCGTGGTCGCCGCCGAGCCGCCGGGACCCGGCCGGCACACGCGCGGGGTGATCGCCTGGGCGCTGCACAGCGCGCCCGAGCGCGCCGAGCGCGACCTGCGCATCGCCGCCGCCCTGCTCTCCGCGCACGCCCACGATCCGCGCCTGATCGACCCGATCCGCGCCGAGCATGCGCGCATCCGCGCCCGGGTGGAGGATGACGGCCTGCCGCCGGGCCATGCCCATGTCGTGATGGCGGCCGCCGACGGGCTCTTCCTCGCCAAGGTGTTCGGGCTCTGGACGCCGACCGCGGAGCAGGCCCAGGCGATCGAGCGCGTGATGCGCGCGCTCGCCGTGCCGTGAAGCGCGCCGTCCTGGCCGGTGCGGCGGCGCTCGTGCTGGTGCCGGCGCTGGCGCTCCTCGCCATGCGCGAGCAGGTGCCGGTGCGCTCCGCGCCGGCCGCGCTGGCCCAGGACCCGGCCTCTCGCATATACACATCACCGAGC
>NZ_VIKA01000021.1 GCF_006704265.1 Elioraea sp. Yellowstone
GCGCCCGACCGCGTGACGACGTGCCGGGGCCGGGTGCCGGGGCGCGCGGTCAGCGCGGCCCGCGCCGGCGCGGCATGCGGAAGGGCAGCAGCGCCTTGACCCAGCCCGCGCGGAAGCGGTCGAGCGAGAGGCTCTCGTGCACCGCGGTGGTGTGCTCGCCGCAGAGCCGTGTCGCGAGCGTGGCGCGGGCGTAGAACGGCGCGTCCTCGAGGGGTGCGAGCACGCGCGGCGCGGCGCCGGGATCGGCGCGCGTGGTCCGCCTGAGGCGCCAGAGCGTGGCGGGCAGCCCCACCTCCGGCGGCGGCGGCATCCGCTCCGCCCGGCCGTCGGCGGCGAAACGGAGCGCGAGCGAGACCGCCGAGCCGTCGCGGCGGACCGCATCGTAGAGCACCGCCGCGCCCGATCCGACCGGGGCGCGGCTCCAGGTCCAGTGCGCGAAGCCGTCCTCCAGCGGCTCGACCCCCGCATTGGCGTCCCAGTAGCCGTGGCCGGTCCAGGCGAGGGCCGGGTCGGCGAAGGCCACCTCGACGCGCGCCACCGGCGCGATCGGCTGCCAGCGGTGCCGTCCGGGCCCGTCCAGCGCCTCGGCGTGGCCGGCGAGCGCGGCGGGGAACAGCCGCACGCGTCCGCGCAGCCGTTGCGGCAGCGGCACGGCGACCTCGTCGATCGCGATCGTGAGCGCCGTGCCGTCCCAGGCGAGCGCGCTGCGCGCGAGCACGAAACGATCCGCCGTGCGCGCGAGCGCGCCCGCCCCGCGTTCGGTCATCGCCCAGCGCGCGCGCGGCCCGTAGAGCGCGACGTTGAGCGCCGCATGGTCCTCGGCCCGCGCCTCGCCCCGGCCGCGCGCCCAGGCGTAGTAGGGCGAGAACACCGAGCCCACGAAGGCGATCACCACCAGCCCGTGGCGGCCGTCGTCGCTCAGCGCATCGACATACCACCAGGCATAGCCGCCCGGCGGGACCGGTGCATCGAAGCGAGGTCCGAGAGCACCGCCGCCGCCGCCAACCGTCCCGACAGCGCCGCCATCGGCACGCCCGGGCCCGGATGCACGCTGCCCCCCGCCAGCGCCAGGCCCGGCAGGCGCGTCCGCGCCCCCGGCCGGCGGAAGGCGGCCTGCCAGCCATGCATCGCCCGGCCGTAGAGCGCCCCGCCCGTGGCCGGGAACATCGCCGCGAAGTCGCGCGGCGTCGTCATCGCCATCCGGTCGGCCGTGCGCTCCACCACCAGACCATGGCGCGCGAGACGCGCGAAGGTTGCCTGTTCGCATGACGCGATCTCCTGCGGGGTCGGGGCGGCGGCATCGCCGGTGGGCGGGGCGTTGACGAGCACGAGCAGCCGCTCCGGCCCGGCCGGCGCGGCCGTGCCGTCGTCGCTGCGGTCCTGCGCGCAGACATAGACGGTGGGCTCGGCCGGCAGGGCCCGGCGGCGGAAGATCGCCGCGAACTCGGCCGCGTAGTCGCGCGCGAAGAACACCGTGTGGTGGGCGAGCGGGAAGCCGGCGGCGGGGGCGTGCAGGCACCAGGTGACGGCCGAGAGCGAGCGGACCGCATCGCGCTGGTCGGGCACGGCCCGGCGCGCCGCCTCGCCGAACAGCCCGGCGGCGAGGGCTGCGACATCGGCATTGCAGACCACGGCGTCTGCGTCGATGCGCTCGCCCGAGGCCAGCCGCACGCCGGCCGCGCGGCCGCGCTCGGCCAGGATCTCGGCGACCTCGGCACGGTAGCGGAACGTCGCCCCGCGCGCCTCGGCGAGGGAGGCGAGGGTGCGCGCCAGGCGGTGCATCCCGCCCTCGACCAGCCACACGCCCGCCTGCTCGACCTGGGCGATCAGCATCAGCGTGGCCGGCGCGGCGAAGGGCGAGGAGCCGCTGTAGGTGGCGTAGCGGCCGAAGAGCTGCCGGAGCCGCGGATCGGCGAAGTGCTCGCCGAGCGCGTCCCAGAGCCGGGCGAAGGGCGAGGCGCCGAGCAGGTCGCGCACGCCGCCCACGCCGGCGCGCGCCACCAGCGCGACGGGCGAGGGGCGGGAGCCGCGCAGGAAGGCGTGCTCGAGGGTGCGACAGACCGCCCGGGCGCGCGCGCAGAAGGCGCGGTAGCCCGCCGCCCCGGCCGCGCCCGCGAACCTCCCGATCGCGTCGGCCGACCGGTCGGGATCGGCGAACAGGTCGAGGGTCGCGCCGTCGTCCCAGGCGTGGCGGGCGAGCAGGCCGGCCGGGCGCAGGGTCAGGTGGTCGTCCAGCCGCGCCCCCGCCTCGGCCAGGATCTCGTCCAGCACCCGGCGCAGGGTGAACACGGTCGGGCCGGCATCGATCCGCGCCCCGCCCACCGTCACCGCGCGCATCTTGCCCCCGGGGGCCGCGCTGCGGTCCAGCACCGTGACGGCCAGCCCGCGTGCGGCGAGCAGCAGCGCCGCCACCAGTCCGCCGATCCCGGCGCCGATCACCACCACCCGGTCGTTCCGCACGCGCGTTGTCCTCCGGGTCCGATTGTGGTTGACACGACTGTCAATGATCAATGACAGTTTGGACCGACAATCACGCTTTACAGTCGCGGGGCCGGGCACGGCCGAGAGCGTGTCCGGTCCGGGAGGAACGGGACATGGACGCGATCGGCCGCATCGAGAAGGCACTCACCGCCGCGCTTGCCATCGCCGAAGCCCCCGGCCGGCCGCCGCGGCTGGCCGAGGCGATGCGCTACGCCGTCTTCCCGCGCGGCGCGCGCGTCCGCCCGCGGCTCTGCCTCGCGGTCGCCATGGCCTGCGGCGAGGACGTCCCCGAACTCACCGATGGCGCAGCCGCCGCGATCGAGCTCCTGCACTGCGCCTCGCTGGCGCATGACGACCTGCCGTGTTTCGACGACGCCGCGACCCGGCGCGGCAGGCCGGCGCTGCATCTGGCCTTCGGCGAGCCGCTCGCGGTGCTGGCGGGCGATGCGCTGATCGTGCTCGCGTTCCAGGCGCTGGCCCGCGCCGGCACGGCCGAGCCTTCGCGCCTGGTCGGCCTGCTCGGCATCATCGGCGACGCGGTGGGGATGCCGTTCGGGATCGCCGCCGGGCAAGCGTGGGAGTGCGAGCCGCGCGTCGATCTCGGCGCCTACCAGCGCGCCAAGACGGGCTCGCTGTTCGCCGCCGCCTGCATGGCGGGGGCGGCCGCCGCGGGCGTGCCGGCGGCACCCTGGCGCGCGGTCGGCGAGAAGCTGGGCGAGGCCTACCAGGTCGCCGACGACCTGCGCGACGCCGCCGCCGACGACGAGGAGGCCGGCAAGACCACCGGCCGGGATGCCGTGCTCGGCCGGCCGAGCGCGGCCCTGACGCTCGGCATCCCGGCGGCGGTGCGCCACCTCGAGGATCTGGTCGGCGAGGCCGCGGCCGCCATTCCCGACTGCCCCGGCCGCGAGGCGCTGGAGGCGCTGATCCTGTTCGAGGCGCGCCGGCTGGTGCCGAAATCGCTCGCCCTCTCGGCCGCGTGACCGCGGAGGCCGCCCTGACGGCGGGGGTCCTGCCTGGCTTCGCCTTCGCGGCCTGGCGCGAGCGGGCGCTCGACCTGCGCGACCGGCTGCTCGGCTCGGCCGGGTTCCGCCGCCTGGCGCTCCGCCTGCCGCTGGCGCGGCGCATCGCCCGGCGCGAGACGCGGGCGCTGTTCGATCTCTGCGCCGGCTTCGTCTACTCCCAGGTGCTGGCCGCCTGCGTGCGGCTCGAGCTGTTCGCGCTGCTGCGCACCGGACCGCTGGCGGCGGACGCGCTCGCCGCGCGGCTCGACCTCGCGGAGGAGACGGCGCGCCGGCTGCTCGACGCCGCGGTGTCCCTCAGGCTGCTCGCCCGGCGCGAGGGCGATCGCTACGGGCTCGGGCCGCTCGGCGCCGTGATCGCGGGCGAGCCGGGGATCGCGGCGATGGTGCGGCATCACGAGGCGCTCTACCGCGACCTCGCCGATCCGGTGGCGCTCCTGCGCGCCGGCCGCGGCGAGGCGGTCGCCGCCTACTGGCCCTATGCCGGCGCGGCCGACCCGGCGGCGCTCGGCGCGGACTCGGTCGCCGCGTATTCGGCGCTGATGGCCGCCTCGCAGCCGATGGTCGCGGCCGAGGTGCTGGCGGCCGTGCGCTTCGACCGGTTCCGCTGCCTGCTCGATGTCGGCGGCGGCGAGGGGGCGTTCCTCGAGGCCGTGGCGGCGCGCTACCCGGCGCTCGGGCTGAAGCTCTTCGACCTGCCGGCGGTGGCGGCGCGGGCGCGCGGCCGGCTCGCCGCGGCCGGGCTCGCGGTCGCGGTGACGGGCGGGGATTTCCGCCGCGATCCGCTGCCCGAGGGCGCCGACGCGCTCTCGCTCGTGCGCGTCGTGCACGACCACGACGATGCGACCGTGCGCACGCTGCTGGCCGCCGCGCGCCGGGCGCTCCCGCCCGGGGGCACGCTCATCCTGGCCGAGCCGATGTCCGGCACGCGCGGCGCCGGGCCGATCGGCGAGGCGTATTTCGGCCTCTACCTCCTGGCGATGGGTCGCGGCCGGCCGCGCACGGCCGCGCGCCTGGCGGAGATGCTGACGGAGGCGGGATTCGTCGCGCCGCGCCTGGTACGCACCCCCACGCCCCTGCTGGTCCGCGTGCTGGTCGCGCGGTCACCGGGGCCTCCGGGAACGAGTGTCAATCATGCTTGACCTACATCATCGTCAAGCTAGACTGACACGCGGGGAGGCAGACGCGTGGAGTCCCTGATGGACACCGTCGCCGTGCTGATGAAGGAACCGCAGCGTCTGGCCTTGGGCCGGCTGGAACTCGCCGAGCCCGGCGAGGCCGATGTGGTCGTCGACGTCTCCTGGAGCGGCATCAGCACCGGCACCGAACGTCTGCTCTGGTCTGGGCGGATGCCGCCCTTCCCCGGCATGGGATATCCCCTGGTTCCCGGCTACGAGTCGGTCGGCCGCATCGCCGCGGCCGGTCCGGCCTCAGGACGATCCGTTGGCGAGACGGTCTTCGTGCCCGGATCGACCGGGTTCCGCAACGCCCGCGGCCTGTTCGGGGGCGCCGCCGCGCGGCTGGTGGCGCCGGGGCCGCGCGTCGTCCCGATCGATGCCGGGCTCGGCGATCGCGGCGTGCTCATCGCCCTCGCCGCCACCGCGCACCACGCCTTCCCGGCGGACGGTCCGCAGCCCGACCTCATCGTCGGCCATGGCGTGCTGGGGCGGCTGATGGCGCGGCTCGCGGTCGCGGCCGGCGCCGCGCCGGTGGTGTGGGAAACGAACGCCGCCCGACGCGGTGGCGCGCACGGCTACACCGTGCGCGATCCCGCCGAGGACACCCGCAGGGACTACCGTCTGGTCGCCGAAGTCTCGGGCGACGCCGCGATCCTCGATGCGCTGATCGCGCGCCTCGCGCCCGGCGGCGAGATCGTGCTCGCCGGCTTCTACGGCGACCGGCTGTCCTTCGCCTTCCCGCCCGCCTTCATGCGCGAGGCGCGGCTGCGCGTGGCGGCGGAATGGAAACCGGCCGACCTCGCCGCGGTCGGCGCGCTGATCGCCGCGCGCCGGCTCGCGCTCGACGGGCTGATCACGCATCGCGCGCCGGCGCGCGATGCGGAGGCCGCCTATCGCACCGCATTCACGGATCCGGCCTGTCTCAAGATGGTGCTGGATTGGAGGGAGGTCCAATGACCGTCATCCCGACCGGCAGGGCCGTGCCCTCGCCGCAGCAGAGCCGGACCGAGGCCTTGCGCGCCGAAGCCGCGATCGATCCGCCCCCGCCCGCCACCGCGCCGCCCACGAAACGGACGCAGATCATCGCGATCTACGGCAAGGGCGGGATCGGCAAGTCGTTCACGCTGGCGAACCTCAGCTACATGATGGCGCAGCAGGGCAAGCGTGTGCTGCTGATCGGCTGCGATCCCAAGTCCGACACCACCAGCCTGCTGTTCGGCGGCAAGTCCTGCCCCACCATCATCGAGACCTCGTCGAGGAGGAAGGCCGCCGGCGAGGAGGTGAAGATCGGCGACGTCTGCTTCAAGCGCGACGGCGTGTTCGCGATGGAGCTGGGCGGGCCGGAGGTCGGCCGCGGCTGCGGCGGCAGGGGCATCATCCACGGCTTCGAGCTGCTCGAGAAGCTCGGCTTCCACCGCTGGGACTTCGACTTCGTGCTGCTCGACTTCCTGGGCGACGTGGTGTGCGGCGGCTTCGGCCTGCCGATCGCGCGCGACATGTGCCAGAAGGTGATCATCGTCGGCTCGAACGACCTGCAGTCGCTCTACGTCGCCAACAATGTCTGCTCGGCGGTGGAGTATTTCCGCAAGCTCGGCGGCAATGTCGGCGTCGCGGGCATCGTCATCAACAAGGACGACGGCACCGGCGAGGCCGCGGCCTTCGCCGCGCGCGCGGGCATCCCCGTGCTCGCCGCGATCCCGGCCGACGAGGACATCCGCCGCAAGAGCGCCAACTACGAGATCATCGGCAAGCCCGGCGGGCGCTGGGGCCCGCTGTTCGAGGCGCTCGGCACGCAGGTGGCCGAGGCACCGCCGGTGCGGCCGAAGCCGCTCTCCCAGGAGGAGCTGCTCGGGCTCTTCAGCGGCGAGACGGTGGGGCGCGACGTGGTGCTCGACCCGGCGACGATCGAGGACATGTGCGCCGCCGATCTGGTCGAGAAGCCCTCCCTCGAAGTGGTCTACGAGGGCGTGTGATGGACGGCGGCGCGCCCCGTCCGGTGCCGGAGGCCGGGGGCTGCCACGGCGGCCGCGAGACGATGCGCGAAGCGGCGCGCGAGGCCGGCAAGAGCGCGACACTCGATCGCCTCGCCGCCGACTATCCGCGCGGGCCGCACGACCAGCCGCAGTCGATGTGCCCGGCCTTCGGCTCCTTGCGCGTGGGCCTGCGCATGCGCCGCGTGGCGACCATCCTTTCGGGGTCGGCCTGCTGCGTCTATGGCCTAACCTTCACCAGCCACTTCTACGGCGCGCGCCGCACCGTGGGCTACGTGCCGTTCAACAGCGAAACCCTCGTCACCGGCAAGCTGTTCGAGGACATCCGCGAGGCCGTGCACAGGGCGGCCGACCCCGAAGCGGTGGACGCGGTGGTGGTCACCAATCTCTGCGTGCCGACGGCCTCGGGCGTGCCGCTCGATCTGCTGCCGAAGCAGATCAACGGCGTGCGCATCATCGGCATCGACGTGCCGGGCTTCGGCGTGCCGACCCATGCCGAGGCGAAGGACGTGCTGGCCGGCGCGATGCTGGCCTATGCGCGCGGCGAGGCCGAGGCGGGCCCGGTGGCGCGGCCGCGCGAGCAGGCCGATCTGCCGACCGTGTCGCTGATCGGCGAGCTGTTCCCGGCCGATCCGGTCGGCATCGGCGGGCTCATCGCACCGATGGGGCTCGCGGTCGGGCCGGCCACGCCCGCGCGCGAGTGGCGCGACCTCTACGGCGCGCTCGACTGCGTCGCGGTGGCCGCGCTGCATCCGTTCTACGTCGCCTCGGTGCGGGAGTTCCGCGCGGCAGGCCGGCCGGTGGTGGGCTCTGGTCCCGTCGGTGTCGAGGGCACCGCCGCCTGGCTGGAGGAGATCGGCGCGGCGGCCGGGGCGGGCGGCGAGCGCATCGGGCTGGCCAAGGCGAAGGCGCTGCCGGCGATCGCGCAGGCGCTCAAGGCCGCGCCGATCGACGCCACCGTCACGGTCTCCGGCTACGAGGGCTCGGAGCTCCTGGTGGCGCGGCTGCTGGTCGAGGCCGGCGCGCGCGTGCCCTATGTCGGCACGGCCTGTCCGCGCACGGAATGGTCGGATGCCGACCGCGTCTGGCTGGAATCGCGCGGCGTGCACGTCCAGTACCGCGCCTCCCTCGAGCAGGACATCGCGGCGATGCTGGAGGTGCGGCCCGATCTCGCGCTCGGCACCACGCCGGTGGTGCAGAAGGCGAAGGAGGCGGCGATCCCCGCGCTCTACTTCACCAACATGGTCTCTGCCCGGCCGCTGTTCGGCCCCGCCGGCGCCGCCTCGATCGCCGGGATCGTCGCGGCGCAGACGCGCGGGGCCGAGCGCTTCCGCCGCATGGTGTCGTTCTACGAGGGCGTCGGCACGGCGGCCGGGCCCGGCTATGGCTGGACCGACATTCCCGCCGAGCCGCCAGGCTTCCGCGAGCGGCAGAAGCGCCTGCGCGCCGCGCGCGCCAAGGCCGAAGAGGCGGTGGGGACGTAACGCCATGCTCGTCCTCGACCACGATCGCGCCGGCGGCTACTGGGGCTGCGTCTACGCCTTCACCGCGGTGCGCGGCCTGCGCGTGGTGATCGACGGCCCGGTCGGCTGCGAGAACCTGCCCGTCACCGCCGTGCTGCACTACACCGACGCGCTGCCGCCGCACGAGCTGCCGATCGTCGTGACCGGCCTCGACGAGGACGCGCTGTCGCAGGACGGCACCGAGCGGCTCCTCAAGCGCGCCGACGGCACGGGCGATGTCGAGCTGCCCTCCGTCGTCGTCACCGGCTCGATCGCCGAGATGATCGGCGGCGGCGTCACGCCCGAGGGGTCGAGCCTGAAGCGGTTCATCCCGCGCACCATCGACGAGGACCAGTGGCAGGCCGCCGACCGCGCGATCTACTGGCTCTGGACCGAGTTCGGGCTGAAGAAGCCGAAGGTGCGCAAGGCGCGCGCGGAAGGGGCCAAGCCGCGCGTCAACATCATCGGCCCGATCTACGGCACCTTCAACATGCCCTCCGATCTCGCCGAGATCCGCCGCCTCGTCGAGGGGATCGGCTGCGAGGTGAACATGGTGTTCCCGCTGGGGGCGCATCTCGACGAGATCCCGCGCCTCGCGGACGCCGACGTGAACATCTGCCTCTACCGCGAGTTCGGCCGCAAGCTCTGCGAGGCGCTGGACCGGCCGTATCTGCAGGCGCCGATCGGCCTGTTCGCCACCACCAACTTCCTGCGCACGCTGGGCGAGCTGGTGGGCGTCGATCCCGAGCCCTTCATCGCGCGCGAGAAGCACACCACGATCAAGCCGATCTGGGATCTCTGGCGCAGCGTCACCCAGGACTTCTTCGCCTCCGCCTCCTTCGCGGTGGTCGCCTCCGAGACCTACACGCGCGGGCTGAAGCGCTTCCTCGAGGACGAGATGGGCATCCCCTGCGCCTTCGCCTTCGCGCGCAGGCCGGGGCAGAAGCCCGACAACGCCGCCGTGCGCGAGGCGCTGCGCAAGACCCCGCCGCTGGTGCTGTTCGGTTCCTACAACGAGCGCATGTACGCCGCCGAGCTGAAGTCGCGCGCGATCTACATCCCGGCCTCGTTCCCCGGCGCGATCATCCGCCGCGCCACCGGCACGCCCTTCATGGGCTATGCCGGCGCCACCTACATCCTGCAGGAGTACTGCAACGCGCTGTTCGATGCGCTGTTCCACATCCTGCCGCTGGGGACCGATCTCGACCGGATCGAGCCGACCCCGGCGCGCGCGAGCCAGCCCTGGGACGACGAGGCGCGCGCGCTGCTCGAACTGCACCTCGAGAACGAGCCGTTCCTGGTGCGCATCTCCGCGGCCAAGCGGCTGCGCGAGCGGATCGAGCGCGCCGCGCGCGAGGCGGGCGAGACGCGCGTGACGGTCGAGCGTGCGGCGCGCGCGCTCGCCGACCAGCTTCAGGGGGTGCCGGCATGAGCGGCCCCCCGCCCCCCTTCCAGCTGCGGAGCGGGACCGAGCGCGCTCCGCAGCGGATCACCGATCGGCGACGGTGCGCCCCACCGTTCCGATCCCCGCCGCGCGGGACTAGCGCGGTAACGGCCGCAAGGCCATCAGCCAAGAGGTACCGCAATGGCTGATCGAACCGACGGCTCGCTGTCGGGGCTGACGGAACACGAGGCGAAGGAGTTCCACGGCGTCTTCGTCTCGAGCTTCGTCATCTTCACGGTCGTCGCCGTCATCGCCCACATCCTCGTCTGGATGTGGCGCCCCTGGCTGCCACCCGTCGGCGGGTGGCGGCAGTCGCTGATCGACGGTGCCGCCACCGTCGCGTCCTACCTGACCTAGGGAGGGTCCCGACATGTGGCGAATCTGGTTGATCTTCGATCCGCGCCGGGTGCTGGTCGCGCTCGGCGTGTTCCTGCTGGTCCTGGCGCTGCTGATCCACTTCATCCTGCTCAGCACCGACAGGTTCAACTGGCTGGACGGGCCGCGCCGCACGGCGGCGGTGTCCTACGACACCTCCCTCGTGCTGCCGACCTAGGGGTGAACGCCGGTTGACGGGCGGGCGAGGCGCTCGCGCCGGACCCGCCCGTCGCCGGCATCGCGCCGCCGGTCCGATCCGCGCGCGACGAGGCAAGGGAAACGCACCATGGCGATGCTGAGCTTCGAGAAGAAGTACCGGGTCCGCGGAGGGACCCTGGTCGGGGGCGATCTCTTCGACTTCTGGGTCGGGCCGTTCTACGTCGGATTCTTCGGCGTCACGACCGTCTTCTTCACCGTGCTCGGCACGCTGCTGATCCTGTACGGGGCGGCGCTGCAGGGCACGTTCAACGTCTGGACGATCAACATCGCGCCGCCCGACCTGAAATACGGCCTCGCCTTCGCGCCGATCAAGGAGGGCGGGCTGTGGCAGCTCATCACCATCTGCGCGATCGGCGCCTTCGTCTCCTGGGCGCTGCGCCAGGCGGAGATCAGCCGCAAGCTCGGCATGGGCTACCACATCCCCGTGGCCTACGGTGTGGCCGTGTTCGCCTACATCACGCTGGTGGTGATCCGGCCGCTGCTGCTGGGCGCCTGGGGCCACGGCTTCCCCTACGGCATCTTCAGCCATCTCGATTGGGTCTCGAACGTCGGCTACCAGTACCTGCACTTCCACTACAACCCGGCGCACATGATCGCCGTGTCGTTCTTCTTCGCGACGACGCTGGCGCTCAGCCTGCACGGCGCGCTCGTGCTCTCGGCGCTCAACCCGCCGAAGGGCGAGCCGGTGAAGACGCCCGAGCACGAGAACACCTTCTTCCGCGACCTGATCGGCTACTCGATCGGCACGCTGGGGATCCATCGCCTCGGCCTGTTCCTGGCGCTCTCGGCCGGGTTCTGGAGCGCGGTCTGCATCGTCATCTCGGGTCCGTTCTGGACCCGCGGCTGGCCGGAATGGTGGGGCTGGTGGCTCAACCTTCCGATCTGGTCGTAAGGCACGGGAGCGACACCGATGGCCGAATACCAGAACATCTTCACCCGGGTGATCGTGCACGGCCCCGCGCCCTATCCGGGCGTGCCCCTGCCGAAGGGCGACTCGCCGCGCACGGGCGCGGCAAGCTTCCAGCGCGTGCTCGGCAAGATCGGCGATGCCCAGCTCGGCCCGATCTATCTCGGCTGGCTGGGCAGCCTGTCGATCGTCTGCTTCACGGTCGCCTTCGTCACGATCGGGCTCAACATGTGGGCCTCGGTCGGCTGGGATCCGGTGCAGTTCGTCCGCCAGCTCTTCTGGCTCGGGCTCGAGCCGCCCCCGGCGCATTACGGGCTCAGGCTGCCGCCGATGCATGACGGCGGGTGGTGGCTGTTCGCGGGCTTCTTCCTGACGGCCTCGATCCTGCTGTGGTGGGTGCGCACCTATCGCCGCGCCCGCCAGCTCGGCATGGGCACGCATGTCGCCTGGGCCTTCGCCGCGGCGATCTGGCTCTACCTGGTGCTGGGCTTCATCCGGCCGCTCCTGATGGGCAGCTGGTCGGAGGCGGTGCCGTTCGGCATCTTCCCCCATCTCGACTGGACGGCGGCGTTCTCGATCCGCTACGGCAACCTCTTCTACAACCCGTTCCACGCCCTCTCGATCGTCTTCCTCTACGGCTCGACCCTGCTGTTCGCGATGCACGGCGCGACCATCCTGGCGGTGTCGCGCTACGGCGGCGAGCGCGAGATCGAGCAGACGCTGGATCGCGGCACGGCGGCCGAGCGGGCGGCGCTGTTCTGGCGCTGGACCATGGGCTTCAACGCGACGATGGAGAGCATCCATCGCTGGGCCTGGTGGTTCGCGGTGCTCTGCCCGCTCACCGGAGGCATCGGCATCCTGCTCACCGGCACGGTGGTGGACAACTGGTACCTCTGGGCGGTGAAGCACGGCTTCGCGCCGATGTACGACCCGATCGTCCCCGGAATGGCCGACCCGGCCGCAGCCGCAGGAGCGATGCGATGAGCTTCACCCTGAAGATCGTGCTCGCCGTCCTCGGCGCGCTCGGCGTGATCGTCGTCGTCACGAGCTTCGAACGACCGCCCGTGAACGTGGTGCAGGTGGGCCAGCGCGGCACGGCGATGGAGCTGGTCGCCAACCCGCGCGCGCTCGCGGCGCGTGCGCCGCGCCACGCCGTGCCCGAGCCCACGCCGCCGGTCGACGCGGCGGGACAGAAGGCCTCGGAGGTCTACGAGAACGTCCAGGTGCTGGGCGACCTCGACGCCAATGCCTTCACCCGCCTGATGATCGCCATCACCGCCTGGGTCTCGCCCGAGCAGGGCTGCAACTACTGCCACAACCCCGAGAACCTCGCCTCGGACGAGGTCTACACCAAGGTCGTCACGCGGCGGATGCTGCAGATGACCAGGACCATCAACGCCTCGTGGCAGGCGCATGTCGGCCAGACCGGCGTCACCTGCTACACCTGCCATCGCGGCCGGCCGGTCCCGGAGGAGGTGTGGGCGACCGATCCCGATCCGCACCGCACGCGCGGCATCGCCGCCTCGGCGGCCGGGCAGAACATCGCCTCGCCGGCGGTCGGACTGTCGTCGCTGCCGCACGATCCGTTCACGCCATTCCTGCTGCGCGACGACCCCATCCGGGTCACCGGCACGCGCCCGCTGCCCCATGGCAATCCCGCCACGATCATGGGCGCGGAGTGGACCTACGCGCTGATGGTCCATTTCAGCGCGGCGACGGGCCAGAATTGCACCTTCTGCCACAACACGCAGAACTTCGGGAAATGGGAGAGCTCGACGCCGCAGCGCGTCACGGCCTGGCACGGCATCCGCATGGTGCGCGCGGTGAACAACGACTACATCGAGCCCCTGCGTCCGCTCTGGGCGGCCAACCCGCACGGTCCGCCCGAGCGCGGCGACGCCACCCAGTCGCGCCTCGGCCCGGGCGGCGATCCGTGGAAGGTGAGTTGCGGCACCTGCCATCTCGGCGCCAACAAGCCGCTGCTCGGCCGGTCGATGCTGGCCGACTACCCGGAACTGAACGCCGTCACGCTCGGTCCGCTCCGTTCGGCCGCGCGCTGACGATCCGTTCGGCAACGCATCCGGCAGACGGATCGGCGGCGTCGCCCCGGCACCGCACCGCATGCGTCAGGGCGCCTGCCGCCAGCCGCGGCGATCGTCGACCGCAGGCTGGGCTCCCTGTCGTCGGTCGAGCGGCGGATGGTGTGGCGCCGGTCAGGCACGCCCGCCAGGGCCGGTCTGCGACCGGTGCGGCGCTAGGCTGAGCGGGGCGATCGCGTCGCCGCTGCGGCCGCGGTAGTCGTGCCGGCCGGCGTCGCGCAGCATCCTGGCCTGGCTCTCGGCGAGGATGCCGGCGGCCTCCCCGACATCCAAGAGCGTCGGCCGCCCATCCGCCAGCACCTGTCTGCCGGCCACGAAGACGTGCCGTATCGCGCGGTCGGCGGCATGGAACACGAGCGAGCGCAGCGGGTCGCGCGCCGGGACCATCAGCGGGTGCGCGAGATCGACCAGCACCAGGTCGGCTGCCGCGCCCACCGCGAGCCGGCCCATGTCCGGCCGGCCGAGCGCATCCGCCCCGCCGACGGTCGCGGCGTGGAACACCGCCGCCGTGTCGGCGGCGGCGAGGTCGCGTGCGGCGTTGCGTGCGAGCAGAATCGCGAGCCGCATCTCCTCGATGATGTTGTGCGGAGCGACATCCGTACCCATCGCCATGCGCACGCCGCGGCGGCGGTAGCGGCCGAAGTCGCGCAGATGCTCGCCGTAGCGCGCGAAGGGCGAGGGGCAGTGCGCGACCGCCACGCCGTGCTCGGCCATCAGCGCGAGGTCGCGCGCCGCATGCCAGCGGATCGAGGGATGCTCGTCGATGAAGATCGCATGCCCCAGGATGGCGCGCGGCGAGAGGATGCCGATCGCGGCCGCCCACTGGATCGGCGTCATCCCGTGGCGGCGGATCATCTCCTGCACCTCGATCACGGCCTGGGCGATGTGGGTGGTGAAGGGCCGTCCCCTCTCGGCCGCGAGGGCCGCGGAGTCGCGCAGCAACCCCTCCTCCACGGTGTCGATCTGGGCAGGGAACACGATGCCGCGCAGCAAGCCGGAGGGATCGGCCTCCGCCTCGTCCATGATCGCCTGGGCGCGCCGGAAGCCCGTCCTGCCGTGCGCCTCGTCCCAGGTCCAGGTGACGGTCTGCGGCGCGCTCATACCCCAGCGCGCGCTCGCGTAGCCCGGCCCGACCCACACCCGCAGGCCGGACTCGCGCATCACGTCGATCCAGCCCTCGAACGGCGCGGTGAGATCGACCACCGCCGTGACGCCCGCGCCCATCAGCTCGGCATAGGCGAGCCGCATGGCGGCCTGCTGGCCCGTCACGTCGAGGCGGAAGGCCTGGAGCCGCTCGAACAGACCGCTCATGTACTGTTCCGGTACGCCGTGATCCTCGCGCACACCGCGATAGGCGGGCTCGGTGGTGGGGTGCGTATGCACGTTGACGAGGCCCGGCATCGCCAGCATCTGCCGTGCGTCGATCACGGTCAGGTCGGAATCGACCGGGCCGTCCGCATGCGGCGCGATCGCGGCGACATGGCCGTCACGCAGAACGATATCGACGTCCCGACCATAGACGTGGCGCTCCGCCGCCGCGTCCCATAGCACCGCCCAGGCGGCATTGCGGATCAGCGTCGGTGTCGTCTGCATCGCGATGGCCTCCGTGATGCGCGGCGCGGGGGAGGTTCACCCCACGGCCGCATGGTGCGACACTTCCGAGGGCGCAGCAATCTGCCGGCTGCCGCATCCCGGGGGAGGAACGCGCATGAGCCTGGTGATCCACACCACCACGATCGTGACCTGCGACGATGCCGGCACGGTGCATCACGGCGTCTCGATCGCGATCCGGGACGATCGCATCGCCGCGATCGGCCCGGACGAGGAGGTCGCGCGCGCGTTCCCCGACGCGGAGCGGATCGACGGACGCAACCGCGCGGTGTTTCCCGGTTTCGCCAACATCCACACCCATCTCGGCATGACGCTCGCACGCGGCCTCTATGAGGACCTCTCGCCGCCGCACAAGCCGCCCTTCTCGGGCGGGCTCTCGCCGCTGCCGCTGCCGAAGCTCTCGGCCGAGGAGTACGCCGTGATGTGCCAACTCGGCGCGCTCGAGGCGATCCGCTGCGGCACGACCGCGCTGCTCGAGGACGGCACGAACATCGCGGGCTACGCGGCGCAGATGGTCGATACGGGCCTGCGCATGCTGCTCGCCGAGCGCACCTGGGACCGTGCGAACGCCTCGATCGGCGATCCGGGCCCGTTCGAGCAGGACGACAGGCTCGGCGAAGCCGGGCTCGAGCGGATCGCCGATCTGCACGCAAAGTGGCACGGCGCGGGGCAGGGGCGCATCCGCGTCGGCCTCGCCGCCTGGGCGCCCGACATGTGCTCGCCCGGCCTGCTCAGGCGCGTGCGCGCGCTGCAGGAGGAGCTCGACACGGTGGCGACCATCCATCTGAACCAGATCTGGGGCGAGGTCGCGGCCGTGCAGGCGCATCGCGGCATGCTCCCGACGGAGTATCTCGCCAGCCTCGATGTCCTGAACCCCCGCCTGATCTGCGCGCATTGCCGCTGCATGGACCACCGAGAGGAGCGACTGCTCGGTCGCGCGCGCGTCTCCGTGTCGTTCAACTCGGCGATCGCCGCGCGGCGCGGTCTGAGCCCGCGCGTCGCCGTGCTGGAGCAGGAGGGCTGCACGATCGGCATGGGCTCGGACAACATGGCCGAGGACATGGTCGAGGTGACGCGCACGGGCCTGTTCATGGAGCGCATCCGCCGCGAGGACGGCCGCAATCCCACGCCCGAGCAGGCACTGCGCTGGGCCACGCGCAACGGCTACCAGGCGATGGGACTCGACGATGCGGGCTTCCTCGCGCCGGGCTGCAAGGCCGACCTGATCATCGTGCGCACCGACCGGCCGCACCTGACGCCGATGATCCGCGCGGTCTCGACCTTCGTGCACCAGGGCCAGCCGCACGATGTCGAGAGCGTGATGGTCGATGGCGCCTGGCTGATGCGCGACGGTGTCGTGCGCACCATCGACGAGGCGGCGATCGTCAAGGAGGCGGACAGGATCGCGCGCCGTGCCTGGGGCGAGCTCTTCGCGGCGAAGCCGGAGCTCCGCATCCTGCCGGGGATTCCGCCCGCGTTCTGATGCTGTCTTCACAGGCGGAACGACACGTCATAGTCTGACGTATTGAGGATCAGAGGTAGGGAGGCTCCGATGACCATGCACCGTCGAACCATGCTTCAGGCGGGTCTCGCCGCGCCGGCGCTGCTCTCCGCCGCCGGCCGCGCGACGATGGCGCAGGACCGCCGCCGCGTGATCCGCAGCGTGCCGATCGGCGACCTGCGCGCGCTCGATCCGATCTGGACCACGGCCTACATCACGCGCAACCACGCCTACATGGTGTGGGACACGCTGTTCGCACTCGATGCGCAGAACCGCCCGCAGCCGCAGATGGTCGGCGAGTACGGCACGAGCGGCGACGGGCTGACCTGGACCTTCCGGCTGCGCGAGGGCCTGCGCTGGCACGACAACGCCCCCGTGCGCGCTGCCGACTGCGTCGCCTCGGTGCAGCGCTGGGGCCAGAAGGACGGCATGGGCCGGGCGCTCATGGCTGTCACCGACAGCATCGAGGTACGCGACGAGCGCACCTTCGAACTGAAGCTGAAGCGCACCGTCGGGTTCGTGCTCGACGCGCTCGGCAAGATCGACAGCAACGTACCCTTCATGATGCCGGAGCGGCTCGCGCGCACGGACGCGAACACCGCGATCACCGAGGTGATCGGGTCGGGCCCGTTCCGTTTCAAGCGCGAGGAGTGGATCCCTGGCGCCAGGGTCGTCTACGAGAAGTTCGAGGGCTATGTGCCGCGCACCGAGCCGGCGAGCCAGGCCGCGGGCGGCAAGGTGGTGAAGGTCGACCGCGTCGAGTCGCTCTACACGCCGGATGCCGCGACCGCAGCGAACGGGCTGCTCACCGGCGAACTCGATCTGCTCGAGACGCTCTCGCACGATCTCGTGCCGATGCTCGAGCGTTCACGCGATGTCACGGTCGCGCCGAACGACCCGCTCGGCTATCAGCTCTTCATGGTGATCAACCACCTTCACCCGCCGTTCAACGATCAGAGGGCGCGCAAGGCGGTGCAGACCGCGGTCAACCAGAGCGACTTCATGGCAGCGGTGGTCGGGCGCCATACGCCCTCACGGGAGTGCGCGGCGATCTTCGGCTGCACTGCCGAGGAGGACAACCGCTTCGCCGCGCTCGGCTGGCCGACGCGCGATCTCGGCAAGGCGCGGGCGCTCCTGCGCGAGTCGGGTTATGACGGCCGGCCGGTGGTGGTGATGGACCCGGCCGACAACGCGATCCTGCATCCGGCAGCACTGGTGGCGGCAGACACGCTGAAGCAGATCGGCGTGAACGTCGACCTGATCGCGATGGACTGGAGCACGCTCGTGCAGCGCCGTGCCTCCAAGGCGCCACCGGACCAGGGCGGCTGGAACATCTTCGTCACCAACGCGACGCTCACCGGCATCGCTAATCCGCTGCTCAACATCTTCACGCGCCACTGCGACGATGCGTGGTTCGGCTGGCCGTGCCATCCGCGCGTGCCGGAGTTGACGAGCGCCTGGGCATTCGAGACCGACGCGGCGAAGCGGCGGCAGATCCGCACGGAGCTCGAGCGCTTCCACGTCGCGCATGTGAGCTCGATCCCGCTCGGCCAGTACCGCAGCGTGATCGCCTACCGGAACGCGCTGAAGGGCCTGATTCCCGGTCCGGCGCTGTTCTACTGGAACATCGAGAAGACCTGACCGCTCGCGGCGGCACCGGATCGGACCGGTCCGGCGCTCACGCCTTCAGCGCCAGCGTCACGATCGGCGTGAGCGTCGCGCCGGCCGGCAGCGTGACGCGCAGGCGCAGCCAGGAACCGAAATGTGCCACCCGCAGCACGGCGATGCCCTCGGCCGCATCCGGCACCGCCGCGCTCGTGCCCTCGTCCACCCAGCGGATGCCGTCGGGCGAGATCTGCACATGCGCGCGCCCCTCGCCGGTCGGGCCCTCGGCCGCGAGCGCGCGCAGGAAGAACACCGCCTCGGACGCCCAGCCTGCCTCGAACGGCTCGGTCGTCGCCTCGCCCTGCCAGCGCTCGTTGCGGGCGATGATCGCGGAATGGCTCTCGCGCAGCACGGCTCAGAACTCCCCCGAGAGGCAGACGCTGTCGATGTAGAGGAACACCCGCTTGTCGGTCTCCGCCTCGGCGAAGAACACCAGGTTCAGCATGCACCAGAGATTGCGCATCGCCGGGATGACGATGCTGGGGATGCCGGCGAGGTCGTAGCGGCGGTCGTTGCACTGCATCTCGATCATGCGCATCGCGGCGAGATCGAAGTCGAAGCGCATGTAGTGCCAGTTGATCTTGGTCGGAATCTCGTTGTAGCAGAGCTTCTGCTCGCCGCCCGGAATGTCCTTCCAGCCGAACGGCGCGAGGTGGTCGTGCGTCGCGGTCTTGCCCTCGGTGCCGATCGCGCGCAGCGGCGTCGTCTCGTCCTTGTACTGCCAGCGCTGGATGTGCCTGCCGTCCTCGGCGTTGAGGAAGCGGATATGCGGCATCACCCGCAGGCCGTCCTGCTCGTGGCCGGTCTGGAGATCGTAGAGGAACCCGACCGAGCGGACATCGGTCTCGGAGAGGCGCAGCTCCGTCGCCTCGGGCTTGAAGGTGAAGTAGAACTCCAGCCGGATCGGTCCGGCCTGGCGGAAGGTCAGGCGCTTGATCGCGGTCGAGCGGATGCCGCGCTTTGGCCGGGTCGCGATCTTGAGCGCGTAGGTGCCGTCCACGCCGCCATGCGTGCCGGCGTCCCAGTGGCTGACGGTGGCGAGCTGCGGGTGGGTGTGCGCGGCGTAGGAGGGCGTCATCGAGTCGAGCGTGTGCTCGTAGTTGCCGACGAGCTGCGTCCAGCCGCAGTAGCCACGGTCGAAGTCGTCGAAGCAGATGATGCGGCGCATCGGCTCGAAGCGGCTGAGGCGCGGATCGGCGAGTCGCAGGTCCTGCAGGGTGACGGTCACGGTCGGAACTCCCCCTATCCCTTCACGCCGCCGGCGGTGAGCCCGGCGACCAGGTGGCGTTGCAGCAAGGCGACGAAGAGCAGCACCGGCACGAGCTGGATGGTCGCGGCGGCGAACACGGGTCCCCAGTCCACGCCCGTCACCGATCCCAGCATCTCGCTGATGATCAGCGGCGCGGTGCGCGCGCGCGTGGTGGTGAACACGAAGGCGAACAGGAACTCGTTCCAGGCGAACACGAAGACGAACACCGCCGCCGCGATCATGCCCGGAATCGCCAGCGGCACGATCACATGGCGCAGCATCTGCCGGAGCGAGGCGCCGTCCACCTCGGCAGCCTCCTCGAACTCGCGTGGCACCTGGTCGACGAAGGCCTTCATGATCCACGTGCCGAGCGAGACGAAGAACGCCGCGTAGAGCAGCACCAGCACCAGATGCGTGTCGGAGAGTCCCGCCGCGTTCACCGCCGGGAACAGCGGCAGGGTGATGACGATCGGCGGGAACATGCGCACCAGAACCATGAAGAAGGCCGAGGCGGTGAGCAGCCGCCCGCGCCGGCGCGCATAGACCCAGCCGGCGAGCGCGCTCGCGGCCACCGTGAGGGCGGTCGCGCCGAGGGTGACGATGAGGCTGTTGGCGAGCGAGCCGAAGAACTCGGGCCAAAGCCGGGCGAGTTCGACATAGTTCTGCACTGTCGGCCGGACGAGGTACTGCGGCGGCACGGCGAAGATGGTCGCCGGCGGGCGGAACGAGGCGTGGATCACGAACACGATCGGGAACAGCGACCACAGCGCGACCGCGAGGAAGGCCAGCCCGCGCAGGGCGCGCCGCAGGGGCGTCCGCCGGCGGCGCTCAGGCCGCATCGGCGAACATCCGGCGCCGCACGGCGCGCAGATACGGGAGCGAGATCGCGAGCGACAGCAGCAGCATGGCCCAGCCGGTGGCGGCGGCGAGGCCGAGCTCGTGGTAGCGGAATGCCGCCTTGTAGAGATAGACCGCCATCACCTCGGTCATGCGCGCGGGCCCGCCCTGGGTGAGCAGCCAGGGCTCGGAGAACAAGCGGAAGGCGAAGACGTAGCGGAACAGCAGCGCCACCAGGATCGCCGGCATGATCGCGGGCAGCGTGACGTGCCGGAAGGCGCACCAGGCGCCGGCGCCGTCCACCTTCGCCGCCTCGTGCAGCTCCTTCGGCACGCCGAGCAGCGCGGCATAGAGCAGCAGGAACGTGAAGGGCAGGTGGTGCCAGACCGCGAGAAGCACGATCAGCGCGAGCCCGTGCACCGGATCGACGGCCCACTCCAGCCCGGGAAGCCCGAGCGCGCCGAGCAGGAGCTGCATCACGCCCGCCTGCGGCTCGAACATCGCCTTCCACATGATCACCACGACGACCTCGCTGATCGCGTAGGGCGCGAGCACGATCGCGAGCATCAGGCGCGGGAAGGGCAGGCCGCCTGCGAACAGCAGCGCGATACCGAGGCCGAGCAGCAGCTCGGCATAGACGATCACGTTGACGACCACGACCGTGTTGAGGAAGGCGCGCCAGAAATAGGGATCGGCCGCGAGCCTTGCGTAGTTCGCGAAGCCGACAAAGCGCGCCTCGGTGCCGAACGAGGCCTCGTGCAGGCTGAGCCAGCCGACCCAGAGCGAGGGGACGAGGATGGTCACGACCAGCAGGAGCTGCGCCGGCGAGATCAGCAGGTAGTGGATCGGCCGCGCGCGCATCGCCGCGCCGTCAGTCGCACCTGAGCCGCGCGAGCGCCGCGCGGTCGATCTCGATGCCGAGGCCGGGACCGTCCGGCACCGGCAGGGTCCCGCCCTCCAGCAACGCGGGATCGCCCGGCCTCGTGGTCGCGAGCTCCTCGCGCAGGGGGTTCGGGAAGATCATGCACTCGAAGGTGGCGAAGTTCGGCATCGCCGCGGCGAGCTGCAGCGAGGCGGCGGCGCAGATCGCGCCGGAGAAGCCCATGTGCGGCGCGTAGGCGACGTGGAAGCAGTGCGCGAGCGCGGCGATGCGGCGCGTCTCGGTGATGCCGCCGGAACGCGCGACATCGGGCTGGATCACGCCGACCGCGCGGCTCGCGATCAGGTCGCGCGCGCCCCAGGCGGCGAATTCGCTCTCGCCGGCCGCGAGGCGGATCGGCACGGCGGCGCGCAGCCGGCGGTAGCCCTCGCGGTCCTCGGGCACGATCGGCTCCTCGAGCCAGTGGACGTCGAGCTCGAGCAGCGCGCGCGCGAGCCGCACGGCGTCGTCGTAGTCGAAGGCCCAGTTCGCATCGGCGCAGAGCCTGGCGCGCCCGCCGACCAGCCGCGCGAGCACGCGCATGCGCTCGATCGCCGCCTCGACCGGCGCGCCGATCTTCACCTTGATCAGCGGGAAGCCCCGCCGCACCGCCTCCTCCGCCTGCGCCTCCGCGATCGCGAGCGGCCCCCACGAGATCGAGGAGGCATAGGCGGCGACGCGGTCGCGCCCGCAACTGCCGAGCAGGCGGTGCACCGGCTGGCCCAGCGCCTTGCCCATGATGTCCCAGAGCGCGATGTCGATCGCGGCGACGGTCTCGATCAGCATCCCGCCCGACCGTCCCGTCGTTGCGCGCGCGAGCTTCGGCCACAGCCCCTCGACCGTGAACGGATCGGCGCCGAGCAGCAGCGGCTTCAGGGCCCGCTCCACCAGCGCGGCGGCCGCCGCGGGGGCGGCGCGCAGCAGCCCCTCGCCCCAGCCCGTGATCCCCTGATCGGTGGTCACCTCGACCACCAGGATCGAGACGGCGGCGAAGTTGCCGGCGGAGGTCGTCTGGATGTCGGGCGCGATCGGCGCGACGAGCGGGTGCGCCTTCACCTCGACGATCCGCACCGTTCCCTCCCGCGGTTGACTGCCTATCTGCTGTTATGATAAGCAGATGATCAGGCCGCGAGCAAGCGGGTGGGCGAACCGGAGACCATGCCGAACGCGCTCGAAGTCGTCGCCGCACCGCGCCAGCGCCTGTCCGACCACGTGGTCGGGCAGCTCCTGGAGGGCATCACGACGGGGCGGCTCGCCCCGGGCGAGGAACTTCCGCCCGAAGCCGCGCTCGCCCGGCGTTTCGGCGTCAGCAAGACGGTGGTGCGCGAGGCGCTCGGCCAGCTCGCGGCGATGGGCGCGGTGCTGATCCAGCAGGGCCGGCCGACCACGGTGCTGCCGCCCTCGGCCGCCCCGCTCGCCACCTTCTTCGACCGCGCGATCCGCTCGCGCCCCGAGGGGCTGCGCGAGGCGATCGAGCTGCGCCGCGCGATCGAGACCGAGATCGGCGCGCTCGCGGCCGAGCGCGCGGGCGCGGCGGATGTCGAGGCGCTCGCCGCGCAGGTCGCGACCATGCGCGCCGTGCGCGACACGGTCGATCCGTGGGTGGAGGCGGACCTCGCCTTCCATCTCGCGCTCGCGCGCGCCGCCGGCAATGCGCTGATGCTGTTCCTGATGGAGGCGCTGGCGCCGGCGGCGAAGCACGTGATGCGGCTGATGCAGGAGCGGCGCGAACTGCGCGATGCGCGCCGCACGCTCGCGCGCCACGAGCGCATCCTGGCCGCCATCCGCAGCCGCGATCCCCAGGCGGCGCGCCAGGCGCTGCATGCGCATTTCGATGCCTCGCGGGCGCTGGTCGACCTGATGGCGCCGCCCCGGCGCGCGCCGTGACCGCGCACCTCGTCCCGCTCGGCCGCTGGCCCACCCCGTTCGAGCCCGCGCCGAGGCTGTCGGCATCGCTCGGCCGCGAGATCTGGTTCAAGCGCGAGGATTTGGCCGGGCCGGCGCTCGGCGGCAACAAGATCCGCCAGCTCGAATGGCTGCTCGGCGCCGCCCTCGCCGAGGGCGCGGACGCCGTGCTGACCACCGCGGCGGCGCAGTCGAACTTCTGCCGCGCGCTCGCCGGCACGGCGGCGAAGCTCGGGCTCGCCTGCACGCTGGTGCTGCGCGGCCCGCCGCCGCCGTGCCAGGGGAACCTGCTGCTCGATCGGCTGTTCGGCGCCGAGATCCGGTTCGTCGCCGCCGCCGATCCGTGGCACCCGCGCCTCGCCGCCGCGCTCGACGAGGCCGCCGCGTCGCTGCGGGCGCGCGGATACCGGCCCTACGCGATCCACCTGCCGGGCGCGAGCGCCGCCCTCGCCGCGCAGGCCTGGGCCGAGGCGGCGGCGGAGCTCGACGCGGATTGGCGTGCCGCCGGGATCGATCCGGCCGCGCTGGTGGTCGCGGCCGGTTCGGGGCTGACCGCTGCGGGACTGGCGCTCGGCCTGGCGCGCGCCGGCCGTCGCTGCCGCGTGCGCGCGATCAGCGTGCAGCAGCCGCGCGCGCATCTCGCCGCGTGGATGACGGACGTCGCGCGCCGCACCGCCGAGCGCGCGGGCTGGCCCCTGCCGGCCGCGCTGCCGCTCGACATCGACGATGCCGAGATCGGCCCGGGCTACGGAATGCCGAGCCCCGCTTCGCTCGCGGCATTGCTGCGCGTGGCGCGGTGCGAGGGCGTGGCGCTCGATCCCGCCTATGCCGGCAAGGCGATGGCCGGGCTGATCGCGGCGCTGCGCGCCGGAACCTTGCCGCCGGGGCCGGTGGTGTTCCTGCACTCGGGGGGGCTGCCCGGCCTGTTCGCGGCAGCCGACGCCGTTGCCGGGGCTGCTGCGTGAGCACGGCAAGCCGCATCCGCTGCGATCTCGATCTCGACGCGCGCATCCCCGGCCGGCGCACCGGCTGGCTCCGCATCCCGCACTCGCGCCACGAGAGCGGCTACGGCATCGTTCCGGTCCCGATCGCGGTGCTGGAGGGCGCGCCCGGCCCCACCGTGCTGCTCACCGCCGGCAACCACGGCGACGAGTACGAGGGGCAGGTGGTGCTGCGCGACCTGGTCCGCGACCTCGATCCTGCACGCCTGACGGGGCGGCTGATCGTGCTGCCGGCCCTGAACCTGCCCGCGGTGCTGGCCGGGCGGCGCGACTCGCCGCTCGACGGGGGCAATCTCAACCGGCTGTTCCCGGGCGACCCGGAGGGCGGGCCGACCGGGATGCTCGCGCATTTCGTCACGACCGAGCTCCTGCCGCGCGCCACCTGGGCGCTCGATTTCCATTCCGGCGGCAGTTCGATGGAGTACCTTTCCTGCGCCATGGCGCGCGCGACCGACGACGCGGCGCTCGCGGCGCGGCTCGAGGCGGCGATGCTGGCGATGCGCCTGCCGCTCGCGCTCGTCGTGCAGGCGACGCAGGATGCGCGTACCCTGCCCGCCGCCGGGCTCGCGCGCGGCGTCATCCACCTCGCCTGCGAGATCGGCGGCGGCGGGACCCTGACGCCGGCTTCGGTCGCGGCGGCTGAGGCCGCGCTGCGCGGCCTGCTCGGCCACGCCGGCGTGCTCGCGCCCGACCTGCCGCCCGCCCCGCCGCCGCGCCTGATGCGCGTCGCCGGCAGCGACCATTTCCTGTTCGCGACGGCGCGCGGGCTGTTCGTGCCCGAGGTGGCGCTCGGCGCCACCGTCGCGGCCGGACAGCGCGCCGGGCGCATCCTCTCGCTCGACGAGCCCGACCGGCCGCCGATCGCGCTACAGTTCGGCCGTGCAGGGCTCGTCGTCTGCCGCCGGGTGCCCGCTCAGGTCGTCCCCGGCGACTGCGTGGCGCATCTCGCCAGCGAGGCCTGACGACGAAACACCAAGGGGAGGAACGCCATGACGCTCGACCGACGCACCCTGATCCGCGGCACCGCGCTCGCCGCGGCCTTCGCGGGCTCCGCTGCCCGCGCCCAGCCGCACAAGCTCAGCATCTACGCCCACCGCGTGCACCGCACCGTCGCGACCTCCGGCCAGGGCGGCGACATCACCGCTGGCTGGTCGCAGCGCACCGGCATCGCCGTCGAGTGGGTGACCTTCGACACCGGCCCCCTCCAGGAACGGCTGTTCCGCGAGGCGAGCCTGAGCGAGACCAGCGTCGATATCGGCTTCCTCCTCAACACGCAGACCGTGCCGCGCATCACCACGCTGTTCGAGCCGCTCGACGAGTACATGGCGCGCGACCCGGTCGAGGATCCGGACGACATCTTCCCCGGCATGATCAGGGGCATGACGATCGCGGGCAGGCTCTACGGCCTGCCGTTCCGCCATGCCTCCTCGGGCTTCCACTACAACGAGGAGATCCTGGCCGAGCGCGGCATCACCTCGCCCCCGAAGACGATCGAGGAGCTCGCGGACGTCGCGAAGCGCTGCACCTACACCCGCGCCAACGGCACGCCCGTGGTCGGCTTCCTGCTGCCCGGCGTGACCTATCCGAACGTGATCGACATCGCCCGCGCCTGGGATGGCGAGTTCATCACGCCCGACATGAGGTGCGTCGCCAACGAGCCGCCGATGGTGAAGGCCATCACGCTCCTGCGCGAGCTGTTCGTCGCCGGCGCCTTCCCGCGCAACTTCGCGGCGCTCGGCACCGAGGACGTCAATGTCTGGATGCAGACCGGCCGGGCCGCGATGATCATCAACTCCATGGGGCGCAACCAGATCTACAACGATCCGCAGCGCTCGCAGTTCCCCGGCAGGATCAGGACGACCACCATCCCGGTGAGCCGCGAGCTCGCGGGCAAGTTCGAGGTGGCGCCGGCGAAGGTGGAATTCTGGGGCATGGCGATCCCGCGCAACGCGCGCAACAAGCCGCAGGCCTGGAGCCTGATGAAGGAGATGCTGAGCCGCGAGGCCACGCTGAAGGCGGCGCTGAACGGCAACGGCCCGGTGCGCAACAGCACCTATGACGATCCGCGCATCCGCGCGCGCGTGCCCTTCGCGGAGGCCGAGCGGGCGGTGCTGAAGGTCGCGCGCGTGCCGATGCCGGCCTTCGACCAGGCGGCGCGCGCGGCCGACCTCTTCAAGGAGGAGGCCGAGGCGGCGGTGCTGGGGATGAAGACGCCGCAGCAGGCGATGGACGATCTGGTGCGCCGGGTCCGGCCGCTGCTCGGGTGAGGTGCGGGCGGGCCCCTGCCGCGGCCGGGCCCGCTCAGCCGGCGACGAAGCTCTGCGCGAGGCTGCCCGAGACGAGCCGCCAGCCGTCCACCAGCACGAAGAAGATCAGCTTGAACGGCAGCGACACGACCGTGGGCGGCAGCATCATCATGCCCATGCTCATCAGCACCGAGGCCACCACCAGGTCGATCACCAGGAAGGGCACGAACAGCAGGAAGCCGATCTCGAAGGCGCGGCGCAGCTCGCCCACCAGGAAGGCGGGCACCAGCGCGCGCCAGGGCGTGGCCGCCGGCGAGTCGGGCGGCGGCAGGTCGGCGAGATCGAGGAACAGCGCGAGATCCTCCGCGCGGAGGTTCGCCACCATGAAGCTGCGGAAGGGTTCGGCCGCGCGGCGCATGCCCTCGATCTCGTCCACCCGCCCCTCGGTCATCGGCAGGATGCCGAGGGTCCAGGCCTGCTCGAAGGCGGGCTGCATGACGAAGAAGGTGAGGAACAGCGCAAGCCCGATCAGCACCGTGTTGGGCGGCGTGCCCTGGGTGCCGAGGGCGGCGCGCAGGAGCGAGAGCACGATCACGATGCGTGCGAAGGCCGTCACCATCACGAGCAGCGACGGCGCGAGGCTCAGGAGCGCGATCAGCGCGGTGAGCTGGACGATCCGCGTCGCCGCGCTGCCGTCGGCGGCCTCGCCGAGATCGAGCGTCAGCGACTGGGCGGCCGCGGCCGCCGGCGCCAGCAGCAGCGCGGCGCCCGCCGCCAGGGCAAGCAGGCGCCTCATCGGCCGGACTCCGCCGTCCGGCCGAGATCGGCGACCACGAGATCGTTGCCGCCGCCCAGCAGCAGCACCGTCTCGCGCCCGTCGATCCGCGCGATCACCAGCCGGCGCCGGGCGTCCACGGCGAGCGTCTCGACCACGGCGAGGCGCCGCCCCGCGCGCGGCCCGGCACCGAGCCCGGCGCGCGCCGCAAGCCGCGCGAACAGCAGGATGGCGGCGATCGTGACCGCCAGCGCGGCCACCGCCCAGGGAATGGAGGAGAGGGTCTCTGTCATCCGGTCCGGCCTTCTGCCGCGACGCCAGGGCGGAGGGTCAGTCCGCCGGTGGCGCGTCCATCAGCGTCCGCTCCAGCGCGGCGATCTCGTCGCGCAGGCTCGTCAGGGGGCCGATCAGCTCGCGCCCGAGCACGCGCGGCAGGGCGATCGCGTCGGCGCAGAGATCGCCGATCTCGCGCTCCAGCCCGGCGAGGTCGATCCTCACCCCGGCATCGACCAGGGCGCGCGCCACCGTCACGGTGGAGCGCATGGTCTCGGCGATCATGCCGATCGTGGCCGCGCGTTCCGTCTCGTCGTTCCCGTCCATCGGTCCTGCCCGCCGAAGCCCGCGTGACGGCGCCGAAGCGGCGGAGCCCCGCGTCGCGCGCAGACTGCATCGCCGCGCTTACGGAAGGCTTAAGCCGATCCGCCCTGGGCTTAACGGGTGGTTGACCAATTGCGGCGATCGTCTCGCCCGCCCTGGCTCCTGCCCTGGCACGGCGGCTGCGTCGCCCGCGCAGGAGGTCACGCGGCAGGAGGTGATACGATGGACCCAGGCAAGCTCGCCCTGTTCCGGCTGGCCGAGCAGCGGCTCGCCTGGCTGGACCGGCGCCAGGAGGTGCTGGCGCAGAACATCGCCAACGCCGATACGCCCGGCTACGCCGCCCGGGACCTGCCCGCCTTCGCCAAGGTGCTTGCGCGCGCGGCCGGCCCGGCACCGGCGCGGACCGATCCGCGGCATCTCGCGGGCACGCTCGGCCCGGCGCCGCGCGCGCGGCCCGAGCCTCTGGCAGCGGAGCGCACGCCCGCCGGCAATGCCGTCCAGATCGAGCGCGAGCTCGTGAAGGTGTCGGACACCGAGACGCACCACTCGCTCACGCTCGGCCTCATGCGCAAGTACCTCTCGCTCTTCCGCATCGCGCTCGGGCGGCAGGGATGACCCGGCGCGCGGCAACCAGGCGGAAAGGTTTGCCGGGCAGACTGTGCCCTGACCGGCGGCGTCCGGCACGGAGGACATGATGGAACTCTTCAAGGCGTTGCGGCTGTCGGCGGCCGGCATGGATGCGCAGGCGATGCGCCTCAGGATCGTCGCCGAGAACCTCGCGAACCGCGACACCACGGCGAGCACGCCGGAGGGCGAGCCCTACCGGCGCAAGACGATCACCTTCGAGTCGCGCCTCGATCGCGCGCTCGGCGTCGAGGAGGTGCGGGTGAAGCGGATCGGCCGCGACCAGAGCGAGTTCGGCACCCGCTTCGAGCCCGGCCACCCGGCGGCCGACGAGAACGGCTACGTCAAGGTGCCCAACGTCAACTCGTTCATCGAGGTGATGGACATGCGCGAGGCGCAGCGCAGCTACTCGGCGAACCTGAACGTGCTCGAGGTCACGCGCGGGATGCTGACGCGCGCGATCGAGCTGCTGCGCTGAGGGGCACGCCATGGCAGGGATCGGGGCGGCCGCGGCCGCTGCGCGCTACGCCAGCACCGCCGCCGCGGCCCTCGGCGCGGAGCAGCCCGCCGGCGGGCCGGAGGGGGCGGGCGGGTTCGGCCGGATGCTCGAGCGCGCAATCGCCGACACGGTGACGACCGCGAAGGAGGCCGATCGCGCCTCGGCGGCCGCGATCGCCGGCGAGGGCGACGTCACCGCGGTGGTCACGGCCGTGGCGCGGGCGGAACTCGCGCTGCAGACGACGGTCGCGATCCGCGATCGCGTGATCCAGGCCTACCAGGACGTGATGCGCATGCCGATCTGACGGGGCCCGCGCGTCGGACGGAACGGACAGGATCGCCAGGGCATCGTTGCGCGGACGCCGGCTGCCGCGCGCGGCCAAGGCCGGCCCAGGAGGGGCGGACGTGACCGAATCGGATGTGGTCGCGCTGATGCGCGAGGGGCTGTGGATCACCCTGCTGGTCGGCGGGCCGCTGATGCTCACCGCGCTGGTGGTGGGCCTGCTGGTCTCGCTCGTGCAGGCGCTCACCCAGGTGAACGAGGCCTCGCTGATCTTCGTGCCCAAGCTGCTGGCGGTCGCCGGGGCGGCGGCGCTGAGCGCGCCGTTCATCGGCCGCACGCTCGGCCAGTTCAGCCACCTGCTGTTCGACCGCATCGTCGCGGTCGGCGGGGGATAGCGGGATGGCGATCGAGCCGGGCCAGCTTCCCGAGCTCCTGCCGGCCTGGACCTTCGCCTTCCTGCTCGTGGTCTGCCGCGTCGGCGCGGCGCTGATGCTGCTGCCGGGGCTGGGCGAGCAGGAGATCCCGGCGCAGGTGAAGATCGGGCTGACGCTGGCGCTCGCCGCCCTGCTCTGGCCGGTGCTGGCGCCGGCGCTGCCCGCGCCGCCGGCCGCGCCGGCGCGGGCGGTGGTGCTGGTCGCCGGCGAGTGCGCCGTCGGGCTCTGGATCGGCATGCTGGCCCGGCTGGTGGCGCTCGCCCTGCCGATGGCCGCGCAGTTCCTCGGCTTCCTCCTGGGCCTGTCGAACGCGATGCTGTTCGACCCCTCCTTCGGCGCGAGCGGCACCGCGCTCGCGCGCATGGTCGGGCTCGGCGGGGTGGTGGTGCTGTTCGCCACCGGGCTGCACATGCTGCCGATCGCGGCACTCGCCGGCTCCTATGCCGTGCTGCCGGCGGGCGGCGCCTTTCCGGCCGATGCCGCCGCCGAGGCCGTCGTGATCGCGGTCGCGGCGAGCTTCGCGCTCGCCTTCCAGCTCGCCGGGCCGTTCGTGCTCGCGGGCGTGGTGTTCCAGCTCACGCTCGGCCTCCTGTCGCGGCTGGTGCCGCAGATGCAGGTCTTCTTCGTCGCGCTGCCGCTGCAGGTGGCGGGCGGGCTCGCGCTGCTCGCGGTGCTGATCGCGGGCATGCTGTCGGTCTGGACGGCCGCGGCCAGCGCGGTGCTGGGCGGACTGCCGGGGCTCTGAGCCGGGATGGCCGAGGAGAACGAGACCGGCGGCGACAAGACCGAGGCGCCGACCCCGCGACGGCTCGAGAAGGCGCGCGAGGAAGGCCAGGTTCCCGTCTCGAAGGACCTCTCCACCGCCGCCGCGCTCGCCGGTGCGACGATCGGCGCGGCGATGGCCGGCCCCGAGGCGGCGACCGCGCTGCTCAAGGCCGTGCTGCCGCTGTTCGAGCGCGGGCACGCGATCGATGCCGGCCTGATCGCGGAGGCGCTCCGGCCGACGCTGCGCGCGGCCGCCGTCCTGCTGCTCGGCATCGCCGGCCTCGCGCTCGTGCTGGGCGTCGGCGCCACGCTGCTGCAGACGCGCCTGCTTGTCTCGGCGAAGGGGATCGCGCCGAAACTGTCGCGGCTCAGCCCGCTTGCCGGGGCGAAGCGGATCGTCTCGCCCGAGAACCTGATGGAGTTCCTCAAGAGCCTCGCCAAGCTCGCGGTGCTGGCCGGCGCGGCGGTGGTGGTGCTGTGGGATGCCCCCTCGCGGCTGGTGCATGCGGCGGAGTGGGACCCGGGGACGCTGCTGTCGGTCGCGGTGGCGGACGCGTTCCGGCTGCTGTTCGCGCTGCTGGCCGCGCTCGCCGTGATCGGCGTGCTCGATCTCGCCTGGAGCCGCTGGCGCCACGGCCAGCGGCTGCGGATGTCGCGCCAGGACATCCGCGAGGAGCTGAAGCAGAGCGAGGGCGATCCCGAGATCCGGGCGCGGCTGCGGCGGATCCGGGCCGAGCGGTCGCGCAACCGCATGCTCGCCGCGGTGCCGCAGGCGACGGTGGTGGTCACGAACCCGACCCACTACGCGGTCGCGCTCGCCTATGACCGCAACACCTCGGCCGCTCCCCGGGTGGTGGCCAAGGGCGTCGACCACCTCGCCGCGCGGATCCGCGCGGCGGCCGAGGAGCACGGCGTCCCGATCGTCGCCAACCCCCCGCTTGCGCGCGCCCTCTACACCGTGGAGGTTGACCGTGAGATCCCCGAGGAGCACTACCAGGCCGTGGCCGAGATCATCGCCTATGTCTGGCGGCTGAAGGGCAGCGTCCCGCCCCATGCGCACTGAGCAGGCCCGCTCCGACGGTCCCGCGCTGATCGACCGCCTCGTCCATTCCGACGGCGAGGCGTGGCGGACGCTGTTCGACGAGGCGCCGACCGGGATCGTCATCGTCGATGTCGCGGGGGGGCTGCTGCTCGCGAACGAGGCCGCGCAGGCGCTCGCCGGGCGCACCGACCAGCCGGTGCCGCGCGGCGTGCCGGTCACCGAACTCTTCCATGCCGAGGATCGCGCCAAGGTCGAGGCGGAGCTGTCGCGCATCGCCGCCGGGCTGGGCGGGCGGGCCTCGGTCGAGCTCCGGCTCGCCGAGCGCCAGGGCGAGGGCGGGATCGCGCTCGGCTGCTCCGTGGCGATGGTCGCCTTCACGCCGATCGTCGAGCCCGGCGGCCGGGTCTCCGGCGCGGTGATCCGGCTGACCGACATCACGCGCCATCGCGTGATGGAGACGCAGCTCGCCCAGACGCAGAAGATGCAGGCGGTCGGCCAGCTCGCGGGCGGGATCGCGCACGACTTCAACAACCTGCTGACGGCGATCATCGCCGCGACCGATCTCTGCCTCGCCCATGACGGTCTCGTCGAGCCGCTGCAGGCGGATCTGCTGCACATCCGCCGCAGCGCCGAGCGCGGTGCCGCGCTGGTGAAGCAGCTGCTGGCCTTCAGCCGGCGCCAGACCCTGCAGCCGCGCGTGATCCGCCTCGCCGACGCGATCGAGGACATCGCCGCCCTGCTGCGGCGCCTGCTCGGCCAGCGCGTCGCCCTCGAGCTCGACCTCGAGCTGCCGAGCCACATGATCCGCGTCGATCCGGTGCAGTTCGACCAGGTGATCGTGAACCTGGCGCTGAACGCGCGCGACGCCATGCCGCAGGGCGGCCGGCTGACGATCCGGACCAGCAACATTGTGCTCTACCGGCCGCTGGTGCGCGGCCAGGAGGTGATCCCGCCCGGGCGCTACGCGATGGTGGAGGTCTCAGATACCGGCGTCGGCATCGCGCCCGACGACCTGCCGAGGCTGTTCGAGCCCTTCTTCTCGACCAGGAAGGAGGCGGGCGGCACCGGGCTCGGCCTGGCGACGGTGTACGGGATCGTGCGCCAGACCGACGGCTTCATCTCGGTCGAGAGCACGCTGGGCGAGGGTGCGACGTTCCGCATCTACCTGCCGATCGTCGCGCAGGAGGAGGTGGAGACGCGCGAGCGCGCGGCGGAGCGCCCGCCCCCCGCGCCGGCCGAACCGCCCGACCGGGCACCGCCGCAGCCGGAGGCGGCCGCCGGGCCGCCGCCCGGGCGGCAGCGCGGCACGGTGCTGCTGGTGGAGGACGAGGACGGCGTGCGCAGGCTCAGCACGCGCGCGCTCGAGAGCGCCGGCTGGCGCGTGCTGGCCGCCGCCTCGGGCGAGGCGGCGATGCAGATGCTGGAGGCGGAGCCGGGGCCGCCCTCGGTGCTGGTGTCGGACGTGGTGATGCCGGGCATGGACGGCACCCAGGTCGTGCGCGCGGTGCGGGCGCGCCATCCCGGACTGCCGGTCGTTCTGGTCTCGGGCTATTCCGAGAGCGCAGCACTCGAGGGGCTGCCCGAGGAGGACCTGCACTTCCTGCCCAAGCCCTACACCCTGCGCCAGCTCGTCGCCCGCGTCGAACAGCTCGCCGCCGAAGCCGCCCGCTGAGGCGGACTCGCGCGAGGGACGTCCCGCCCCGGCCCCGCCGCGCCGGCGGCGCCGACGCCGCGATCGGCCGCAGGAGGCGCGCCACGCTCTCCCACGCGACGGGCATGCCAGGGACGGGTGAGCCGCGTCACCCCGTCCGCCGCGGGATGTCGTTCACCGTGCCGGTCCCGGCACGGTATGCTGGTCGCCGATCCGGCCGGGACAACCCGAGAGGAGGAGAGCCATGCAGGCTGTTCCCGTGCTGATCGAGCTTGCCCAGGCGAAGCCCGAGGAGCGGATCGAGGCGCTGCGCGCGGTGCTCTACGACCGCACCGGCAGGGCGGCGGCGCAGACGATCCTGAAGGTCGAGGCCGAGGGCGGCCGTCTGATCGCCAAGGGCGAACTGACGATCGACGCGAAGAGGATCGGCGACTCCGCCCGGCTGCTGGTCGCGCCCGTGATCGAGAGCGGCAAGCGCGAGGCGCCGGACCGGGCGGAGCTGCTCAAGCGGCTCCGCGGGCATCTCGAGACGGTCCGGCTGGACCCGCGCAGGCCCGACATCCGCATCCTGATCCCCAGGCCGGTCTGGTGGCCGTGGTTCAAGCTGTGCGCGTGCTGGGTGCGCGGCCGGCTGGTCAAGCGCGTCGTGCTGCCGAACGGCACGACGCGCGACCTGCCGATCTGCCACGCGCGCGTCACGCTCTGCGAGATCGACCGCTGGCCGCGGCTGATCCGCGCCCTGCCCGACCGCGACATCCTCAGGCTGCGTGACGAGCTGCTCGAGGCGATCCGCCGGCCGGTCCCGCTGCCCGATCCGCCGCCCTTCGCCTTCCCCGGAGCGTTCCCCGACCTGCCGCCGCCGCCCGATCCGGCGCCCCTGCCGCCCCACGCCGCGCCCGGCGCGCAGGTGCCGGCGCGCGCCGCCCTGCGCCCGGCCGAGGCGGGCCCCCATGCGGCACCGATGTTCCGCCTGGTCGAGGAGATCGAGCATGCGCCGCTCGAGGCGGTGCGCGCGCGCCTCGGCCTCGCGGGCACGCAGCTCTTCCCCTATCTCTGCCGCTTCGGCTGGCTCGATGCGCTGTTCGTGACGCATCGGCACTGCTTCGCGACCGTGACGACGGACGACGAAGGCCGCTTCTCCGCCCTCTACATCCATGCCTGCGGCGACGAGGACCGGCCCGACATCTACGTCTCGGCGCAGCAGTTCCTGGGCGGGGTGTGGACCACCATCCACGCGCCGCCGGTCACCTGCGGCACGACCTGGAACTACCATTGCGGCGACGAGATCACCGTGGTGGTGACCGACCCGCGCGCGCAGGCCTGCGTGCCGGACGATCCGGTCGATCCGCCGCCCGGCGTCGAGAGCTGGGTGATGCCGCATGCGGTGGGGGCGATGCCGATCGCCGGCACCGCGGGGGCGGCACCCGGACCCGGCTGGGTGCGCCCGGACGGGCTCGCCGACCACGGCGCGAACGCCGATGCGCCGTTCGGCTCCGTGCTCGGCTTCCGCCAGCAGCACGCGCTCAGCATCCCGAGCGATGCCATCTACTACTTCCGCTGGTCTTGGCGCCGCGGCAGCTCGGGCGCCTGGACGGCGATGACCACGCCGATCACGCGCAGCTACGTGCGCGACGTGCCGGGCCCGGTGGTGCAGTTCCCGACCGTGCAGCTCGGCCCGGTGGGCGACAGCCTGTTCCGCTTCAAGACGCAGCTCTTCAGCCCCGCCGACTGGGGCGTCGATACCTCGGCCGATCCAGCCGGCACCACCTACTACTGGCCGATCGATTCCGGCATGGGCGAGATCTACGCCGCCAAATGGACCACGCCCGGAACGGCCGATGCGGCGGCCGCGCCCGCGCTCGCCGGCCTCTACCAGGTCCGTCTCGAGGTCTTCTCCAAGACCGGCACTCGCGTCGCCCCCGGACCGGGCACCTTCCGCTTCATCGTCCCGACCGGCATCGCGCCGGACGGCACGCTGAGCACCCGCCTCGCCGACCCTTCCGAGATCATCGACGACGGCTTCGTCTTCTCGCTGGTGATCGACAATGCGCGCTGCACCGCGTCGATCGCCGCGCCGGTGATCTCCGCGGGCGAGGCGGACGACGACTGCGGCTTCATCCGCTACGCCCCGGGGGCCTCGGTCACGCTCGCCTTCGCGCCGGCGCATCCGAACGGGCGCGCCCGGTTCAGCTTCGGGCTCACGCGCGGGGCGACCCCGGTGGTGGCGGCCGGCGCGGGCGGCGAGGTCCTGGCGGCGACGGCCGGCGCCTATGCGCGCGCCGGGAGCACCTTCTCCGGAAGCTTCGCGGTCGGCGCCCTGATGGGCACCTGCCCGAACGCGGCCTTCGCGGAGACGCTCTACGTCGCCGCCAAGGCGACGGACGGCACGACCCGGCTGAGCGGATACGACGCCTCGGCCGTGCGCGCCTTCGCGCTCGCCCAGCAGGGCTGAGCCGGATCGCCGGGCGGAGGCCGGGCCGGGGGCCCGAGCGCCCCGGCGCGCGGGGGGGCCCGGCCGCCGGGGGGGGGGGGGGGGGGGGGGGGGGGGTTTAAACATAACCGCGCCCACCCCAAGGCCGCCCGTGTGGTGTGGCGG
>NZ_VIKA01000220.1 GCF_006704265.1 Elioraea sp. Yellowstone
GCGGTCATGTCCGCGCCGGCCTCTCCTGCGCCCGCGGGCCCCGCCCGCCGCCGGCGCGGGGATGCGTGCTGCCCGGGCCGAGGCGGCACGCGTCCGGATCGGATCGCGGCGCGAGGGGCGCGCTCACCGCATCAGCCCGCGGGCCACGATCCAGTCCTGGATGCGCGCGGCGATCGCGTCGCTGTTGCGGTCCATCATCAGCATGTGGCTGTTGCCGGCCATGCCCTCCTTCGGCAGGTCGAGGGTGTCGGCGCGCCCTCCGGCATCCGCGATCGCCTTCTGCCAGCGCGCGACATTCGCGACCAGGCGCGGCCAGAGCGCGTGGCCCTCGATGAAGTCGCCCCAGACCACGAGATGCGGAATCTCCCTGACCCGCGCGGCCTCGGCGCGCGCGGGATCGGGCGCACCCGAGGGCTCGATCGCGATCAGCGCGCGCACCTTGTCGGGGGCGGCGAGGGCGGCGTTGAAGCCGAAATTCCCGCCCTGGCTGTGCACCATGATCACGCAGGGGCAGACACGCTGGACGAGGTCGTTGTAGGCGGCCTGGATGGCGGCGTCGGTGGTCACCCAGCGCGGCACCGACTGCTTGCCGAACTGATCCCATGCCGCAACGGGAAACTGCGTGGAGGGATAGGCGCGCCGCTTCGCCGGATCGGGGTCCCAGCCGTCGGCCGGGCCGACGCGGAACAGGTTCCAGCCCTCGGCGAGCGGGCGGAAGATCGGCGGCGTCGGGAAGATCTCCGGATAGCGTGCCCAGCCGGAACGGCCGCGCTCGACCGCATCCGAGACGTAGACGTCGTGGCCCGCGCGCAGGAACGCCATCTGCCAGCCCGGCCTGCCGTCGGGCGTGGTCTCCCAGGTGACGCCGGTCAGGCCGCCGCCGTGCCACATCAGCAGCGGATACCGCGCGCGCGGGGCCGCGAGCTTCACGTACTGCACGTACATCTGCTCGACCTGGAACTGGCCGTTCGGGTCGTAGCGGAAGGGCGGTGCGCCGGCGGTGAAGGTGATCTCCTGCACCGGCAGCCCCTGGAGGGTGACGGTGCGCCCGCCGATGTGGAAGCTGCCGATCTCGCGCACGGCGAGGTCCTGCGCAGCGGCCGGCGCGACGGCGGCGAGGGCGGCGGCGAGGGCGGCGGTGAGGGCTGCGAGCGGACGCATCGGTCTCTCCCGTGATCGTTGTCGCGACGACGCTAGCGCAGATCCCGTTGAGGTGGACCCACCCGATCGGGCGGGGATGCGCGCCAGGGAACCCCGGTGCCGGTGCCGACCGCGTCGGAACCGGCTCAAGCCGCGCGGCGCGGGCGCGGAAAGGGGGATCAGAGCGGCCGCAGCACGTGGATCGCGACCCCCCTGACGAAGGGCTTCACCGCCGCGCGGTACTCGGCCATGTGCGGGGCGGTGCTGTGCGCCTGCAGGGCGGCGGCGTCGCGCCAGCGCTCGACGATCACCACCGTGCCGGGCGGCAGCGGCGCCTGGGCGCCGAGCACGCCGGGCTCCTCCACCGTCGCCTCGTAGGCGAGGCAGCCGTCCTCGGCCAGGACGGCCGGGCGGACGGCGGCGAAGGCGCGCGACCAGGCGTCGAACCCGCCCTCGGCGAGCGTGACGGTGGCGATCACATGCAGCATCGGGCGGGATCCTTGCCGGGGTCAGGGGACACGGTTGGCGCGCGCGAGCACGGCCTCGAACAGCACCTGCGCGCCGGCGGCGGCGTGCTCGGGCAGGATCTCCTCGGCCTCGTTGTGGCTGAGCCCGTCCTTGCAGGGCACGAAGATCATCGCGGTCGGGATCACGCGCGCGACCGCGCAGGCGTCGTGCCCCGCGCCGGAGACGATCTCGCGCGCGGGATAGCCCAGCCGCGCCGCCGCCTCGCGCACCAGGGCGACGCAGGCGGGATCGAAGGGCTGGGCGGGGTAGCGGAAGACCCGCGTGAAGGCGAGATCGAGCCTCATGCCGGCGGCGATCGCGCGCGTCTCCTCCTCGAAGCGGCGGTCGAGCGCGTCGATCACCGCATCCGAGGGGTGGCGGAACTCGGCCGAGAAGGCGACCCGGCCCGGCACCACGTTGCGGCTGTTCGGCTCGACGCGGAGGAAGCCGACCGTGCCGCGCCCGTCCTCGCCCTGTTCGCGCATCAGCCGGTCGACCAGCGCGATCACCCGCGCCGCGCCCACCAGCGCGTCCCGGCGGCGCGCGGGCGGGGTGGTGCCGGCGTGGCTCTCCCAGCCGGTGAGGGCGAGGTCGTACCAGGCCATCGCCTGCGCGCCGGTGACGATGCCGATGGTCTTCTCCTCGGCCTCGAGGATCGGGCCCTGCTCGATGTGCAGCTCGAAATAGGCGTCCGCAGGGAAGGGGCGGGCGGGCAGATCGCCCTTGTAGCCGATCGCCTCCAGCGCCTCCCCGACCGTCACCCCCTCGGTGTCGGCGAGCGCATAGGCCTTCTCGAGCGGGATGCCGCCGACCCAGACGCCCGAGCCCATCAGCGAGTGGCCGAAGCGGCTGCCCTCCTCGTCGGTCCAGTTGCAGAGGATCAGCGGCGCCTCGGTCTCGATCCCCCGCTCGTTCAGGGTGCGGATCACCTCGAGCCCGGCCAGCACGCCGAGCGCGCCGTCGAACTTGCCGCCCGAGGGCTGGCTGTCGAGATGGCTGCCGAACATCACCGGCCTGCGCGTCGGGTCGCGCCCCTCGCGGCGGGCGAACATGTTGCCGATCGCATCGACGGTGACCGCGAGCCCCTCCGCCTCGCAGAGCGCGCGGAAGCGGTCGCGCCCCTGCCTGTCCTCGGCCGAGAGCGTCAGTCGCCGCACGCCGCCCTTCGGCGTGGCGCCGATTCGCGCCATCTCCATCAGCAGGTCCCACAGCCGCCGTCCGTCGATCCGCACATTGCCGGCGATCGCCGCCATCGCGTCCTCCTTGCTGCGCGGCCATCTTGCCGGGCCGGCACGCGACCGCAACCCCGCACCGCCGTGCCGGCCGCGGGCGCGGCCTCGGCCCTTCCGCAGGCGGCGAACCCTCTGCTAGAGGTTGCGCCCGGTCCTCCGCCTGCCCGCGCCCGCCCGTCCTCACGTCAAGGATCCGCGCCACCGTGAAGCAAGCCCGCAGCCCGTTCCGGCCCCTTGTCCTGGTTGCGGCGGCGCTGGCGGTCTCAGCCTGCCAGGCGTTCCAGCGGGCCGAGCCGGTGCAGCGGATCGAGATCCCGCCCGCGCCCGAGGAGGCGGCGGCCCTCGCGGCCGCGGCCCCGCGTCTCACCCCCACGGGCACGGTGGTCGATGCGCGCGTGCAACAGCTTGGCGCCGAGCTCGGCGCGCTCAAGGCGGGAGTGAACGACAACCTGATCGAGGTGCGCGCCACGCGCGCCGCGATCGCCGACCTCGCGGCGCGCTACCAGACGCTGGTGGGCGGCATCACCGCGCGGCTGCAGGTCGGCACCACGCCGGGCAATCCCGAGCTGATCTCGGCCTGGAACGAGGCGCAGGGCCAGCTCGCCGGGCTCGAGCAGAACGTCGGCCGGCTCTCCTCGCTCTCGACGCGGGTGGCGGCGAACGCCGCCACCGCGAACTTCCTGCAGAGCTCGATCCGCTCGGCCTACCGGCTCGCGGGCGGCATCGACCAGGACCACCGCAATCTCGACCTGCTGGAGGACGACACCAGCCGCACGATCGTGGTGATCGAGCGGCTCCTGAACGAGCTCGCCGACGAGGTGAGCCGCCAGTCCGCCACCGTGGCCTCGGAGCGGCGGACGCTGGCGAGCCTAGCCCTCTCCATCAACAGCGGGCGGATGTTCGGCGCGCCGCTCGCCGCGCGCATCGCGGCCGCGCCCGCGCCGGTGCCGGCGCGGCCGGTGCC
>NZ_VIKA01000221.1 GCF_006704265.1 Elioraea sp. Yellowstone
ACCGCCACATACACTACCCTTTTCCTCGGCAGCGTCATATGTGTATACGACCCCCCCCTTGCGCTTGCCGAGGCGGCCGCCGAGGCGGCGCTCTGGTCTGAGGCCGCCCTCATCCTCTGGCGACTGGCCGCAGCGCCCGGTCAGGCCGAGGAGGCGGCGATCCTGGCCGCCCGCTACCCCGCCCTGGCCGATGCCCTGCCCGGGCTGGCGCGGCGCGCGCCCCCGGCCGAGCGGGCCGGGGCGGCGCGGGAGCGCGAACGGCTGCTCCGGCTGGTGGGCCTGGCCGAGGATGCCGGCGGGGCGAGCCTGCTTCCGCCCGCCGTCGAGCTCGAGATGCGCATCGACGCGCTGGCGCCGGAGCGAATCCAGACCCTGCCGGCCGGCTGGCGCGAGGCGCTGCGCCGCTGCACCGCCGCCGAGGTGCTGCACATCGCCGAGGCCTTGGGCGCCTACGAACGCGCCTCGCTCGCGGTCGAGGCGCGCGAGACGGCTCTGCGCGAGGCGGCGCTGCAATCCAAGCTCGATGTCGTCGCCGTCGAGGCGGCGCTGACGAAGATGCGGGAGGCGGAGGGCTCGCTCGAGCGGACTTGGCGCGCCGTGGTCGAGGCGATCGGCGGCCTGCGCTGAGCCGCGCCGGGTCAGGGCAGCGGCTTGGGCTCGCTCGCCAGCGTGCGCAGCCAGGCGATCAGGTCGGCCCGCTGCTGCGTGTTCGCGAGGCCGTTGAACGCCATGCGCGTGCCCGGTGCATAGGCGCGCGGGTTGGCGATGAACTGGTTCAGCTCCTCATAGGTCCATGGCTGGCCCTTCTTCGCCGTGATCGCCTGGGAGTAGTTGAATCCCTCGGCATGGGCATGGTCGGCACCGACGATGCCCCACAGATTCGGGCCGACGGCATTCCGCCCCCCCTGGTCGAAGGTGTGGCAGGCGCCGCAGGCGCGGCGCGCGATCGCCTGGCCGTTCTCCGGATTGGCGCTGGCGAGCAGCGGGCCGATCGGCTCAATGGTCGGCTGGGCCGGGACGGAGGCGGCGGCCGCCGGCGCCTCGGCGCCGGTGTCGATCCGCAGCACGCTCTCGTGCAGCCGCTTCGGATGCACCAGCGCGTCGCCGACGATGCCGGTGACCATGAAGAGGATGCCGGCCGTGAGGATGGCGGCTGCGATCTTGTTCAGTTCCATGGTGTTCATCGGCGGCCTGATCCCTCGGCACGGTTCCGCCCGGTGCGGCGCGACCGTCCATTAGGCGATCCGCCGCGCCCCTTCAACCCACCGCACCCGGGCGGCCGGATGGTCGAGCGGGGCTTGCCATGCCATCACGGGAGGGATCGTCCGCCCGACTCGGAGCCGCACCACCATGGAGTTCCGCCTCACCGCCGAACAGAGGGCCTTCCAGGAGAGCGTCCGCCGCTTCGCCGAACGCCACCTCGCCGCGGATGCGGTGGCGCGCGCGCATCGCGACGCCTTCCCCTGGGATGTCGCCCGGCTGATGGCCGCGAACGGGTTGTTCGGGATCATGCTGGACGAGCGGGACGGCGGCCAGGGCGGCAGCCTGATGGACGCGGTGATCGCGGCGGAGGAGATCGCCAAGGTCTGTCCGCGCTCGGCCGACGTCCTGCAGGCCGGCAATTTCGGCGCCTTCCGCACCATCGCCGAGTACGCGACCCCGGCGCAGAAGGAGCGCTGGTTCGCCCCCCTGCTCGCCGGCGAGACGATCTGCGCGGTCGGCATGACGGAGCCGGAGGCCGGCTCGGCGCTGACCGACCTGCGCTCCACCTGCACGCCCGACGGCAACGGCTACCGGCTGAACGGCGGCAAGGTGTTCACCTCCAACAGCGACGACGCAGCGGTGTTCCTGATCTACTGCCGCTTCGGCCCCGGCACCGAGGGGATCGGCAGCGTGATCCTCGAGCGCGGCATGGAGGGGTTCACGCTCGGGCCTGCGCGCCGCTACATGAACGGCGAGATCTGGCGTCCCCTGCATTTCGACAACGTGTTCATCCCGCCCGAGCATGTGCTGCTGAAGGAGGGCGGGTTCCGCAAGCAGATCGCAGGGTTCAACATCGAACGCCTGGGCAACAGCGCGCGTTCGCGCGCGGTCGGCGAATGCGCCTTCCGCATCGCCAGGGAACACGCCGAGACGCGCATGCAGTTCGGCCGCAGGCTGATGGAGTTCCAGGGGCTGCAGTGGAAGTTCGCCGAGATGCGCGTCGCGCTGGACGCCGCACAGCTCCTGCTCTACCGCGCCGCCGCCAACGCCGGCCGCGGCCTGCCCGACCCCCAGGAGGTCGCGATCGCCAAGTACGCCTGCAACCAGGCCGGCTGGCTCGCGGTCAACGAGGCGATGCAGGTCATGGGCGGCACCGGCTACTCCGACGACGTGCTGGTGGAGTACTGCCTGCGCAAGGTGCGGGGGTGGATGATCGCCGGCGGGTCGCTCGAGATGATGAGAAACCGCATCGCCGAGGGCGTGTTCGGCCGCCCCTTCCCCCAACGCCCGCCCCGGCCCGCGCCATGACCCCGCTTGCGCGCGCGCTCTTCGCGCCGCGGCGCATCGCGCTCGTCGGCGCCTCGGCCGACGCCGCGCGGCTGACCGCGCGCGCGCAGATCCATCTGCGCCGGCACGGCTTCGACGGCGCGATCCTGCCGATCAATCCGCGCGCGACGGAGATCCTGGGCGAGCCCGCCTATCCCTCGCTCGACGACGCCCCCGGGCCGATCGACCACGCCTTCATCCTGCTCGGCGCCGATCGGGTCGAGGAGGCGATTGCCGCCTGCGCACGCCGGCGCATTCCCGTCGCCACCGTGCTTGCCGACGGCTTCGCCGAGACGGGCGCGGCGGGGGCGGCGCGCCAGGCGCGCCTGGTCGCCGCCGCGCGCGCGGGCGGCGTACGGCTGATGGGGCCGAACTGCATCGGCATGATCAATGTCACCGCGCGCACCGCGCTTTCGGTGAACGCGGTGCTGGCGATGGAGCCGCCCTTGCCGGTGGGCCGCACCGCCGTGATCAGCCACTCCGGCAGCCTGATCGGCGCGATCCTGAGCCGGGGGGCGGCCCGCGGTCTCGGCTACTCCGTGCTCGCCGCGACCGGCAACGAGGCTGATCTTGGCGCTGCGGACCTGCTCGCGCTGCTCGCCGAGGACGAGGCGACGGACGTGATCGCGCTTTTCCTCGAGACGATCCGGGACCCGGGCGGGCTGCGCGCGGCCGCCGGTCGCGCCTTCGAGGCCGGCAAGGCGGTGATCGCCTACAAGCTCGGCCGGTCGGCCGCCGGAGCGGCGATGGCGGTCTCGCACACCGGCGCGATCGCCGGGACGGACGCGGCGGTCGATGCGCTGCTCGCGGCCAGCGGGATCGCCCGGCTCGACAGCTTCGAGGGGCTGATCGAGGCCGCACCTCTGTTCGCGCGGGCCCGTCCCCTCACCTCCCCGCGCCGCGCCGTCGCGGTCGTCACCACCACCGGGGGCGGCGCCGCGCTGGTGGTGGACCGCCTGGGCCTCGGCGGCATCGAGGCAGCGGAAGTGCGCGACATGACGCTTGCCGGCACGGAGCCGGACCGGATCGCCGCAGCGCTGGATCAGGCCGCCGCCGATCCGCGCGCGGATGCCGTGGTCGCGGTGATCGGCTCCTCGGCCCAGTTCCGGCCCGAGGACAGCGTCGCCGGCGTGCTGCGCGCAGCCGCACGCCCGGCCGCGAAGCCGCTCGCCGCCTTCCTCGCGCCGGAGGCCCCGGAGAGCGCGCGCAGGCTCGCGGCTGCGGGCATCGCCTGCTTCCGCAC
>NZ_VIKA01000222.1 GCF_006704265.1 Elioraea sp. Yellowstone
CGCCTGCCGACCGTGCGCATGGCCGGCGTGACCGGCGCGCCGGGCGACGGCAACCGCTCGCTCGACCGCGCGATCCGCAACGCCCTCGCGAGCGAGGGCGTGCTGGTGCAGGAGGGCGGCGCCGAGGGCGAGTTCGCGCTCTCCGGGCGCGTCACCGTCACCGCGCTGCCGCCCCGGCGCGAACGCGTCGAGATCACCTGGATCGTCGCCCGCGCCGACGGCACCGAACTCGGCAAGGTGAGCCAGCTGAACGAGATCCCGGCAGGGACGCTGAACGGGCTCTGGGCCGATGTCGCGCTGGTCGTGGCCGAGCAGGCCGCCGGCGGCGTCGCCGAGGTGATCCGTCGCGCGCGTTCGGGCGGCTGAGCGGGATCGCGTGACGGCCGGTTTACACCCCCACCCCCCGTTGCTAGGAACGCCGCGCCTCCCGCCCGCAAGCCCCGGGAACCGACGCCCGATGAAGATCGTCGCCTGCAACTCGAACCGCCCGCTCGCCGAGGCGGTGGCAACGGCCTTGAACCTCCCGCTGACCAAGGCCTCGGTGCGGCGTTTCGCCGACATGGAGATCTTCGTCGAGATCCACGAGAACGTGCGCGGCGAGGACGTGTTCGTCGTCCAGTCCACCTCGTTCCCCGCGAACGACAACCTGATGGAGCTGCTGATCACGCTCGACGCGCTGCGCCGCGGCTCGGCGCGGCGGGTGACGGCGGTGATCCCCTATTTCGGCTATGCGCGGCAGGACCGCAAATCGGGGCCGCGCACGCCGATCAGCGCCAAGCTGGTGGCGAACCTGATCACCGAGGCGGGGGCGGATCGCGTGCTGACGCTCGACCTGCACGCGGGCCAGATCCAGGGCTTCTTCGACATCCCTGTCGACAACCTGTTCGCCGCGCCGATGTTCGCCGCCGACATCAAGGCGCGCTACGCGGACCGCGACCTGATGGTGGTCAGCCCCGATGTCGGCGGCGTGGTGCGCGCGCGCCAGATCGCGACCCGGCTGAACTGCGATCTCGCGATCATCGACAAGCGGCGCGAGCGCGCCGGCATCTCCGAGGTGATGAACGTGATCGGCGAGGTCGAAGGCCGGCACTGCATCCTGGTGGACGACATCGTCGATTCCGCCGGCACGCTCTGCAACGCGGCCGAGGCGCTGATGCGGAACGGCGCGACCGCGGTCTCGGCCTATGTCACGCACGGGGTGTTCTCGGGCGGCGCGGTTGCGCGCGTCGCGGCCAGCCCGATCGAGATGATGACGACGACGGATTCGATCCTCGCGACCGAGGCGGTGCGGGTCAGCCACAACATCCGCCAGATCACGATCGCGCCGCTGCTCGCCGAGGCGATCCGGCGCATCAGCGAGGAGAGCTCGGTCAGCAGCCTGTTCTGCTGAGGCGGCCATGCGCGGGATTGGCCGCCGCGGCGTGCGGGCGACGTCTTGCATCGCATGACGTCATCGCAGGCCTGACGTCCCGCGCCAGGCCGACCCCCTTGCGCACGCGCCCGGCGCGACCCAGCATCCCGCGCACGCCATCATCGAGGAGACGCACGGGATGAAGCTGTTCTACAGCCCAGGGGCCTGCAGCCTCGCGCCGCACATCGCCCTGCACGAGGCCGGGGCACGCTTCGAGGGCCAGCGCGTGGCGCTGAAGGATGGCGCGCAGTTCCAGCCCGAGTACCTGAAGGTCAATCCGAAGGCCAAGGTGCCGGCGCTCCTGCGCGACGACGGCTCGATCCTGACCGAGTGCCCGGCGATCCTGTTCTGGATCGGCCGCAGCCATCCCGAGGCGAAGCTGCTGCCCGAGGACGTCGAGGGCCAGGCGCGTGCGCTCGAGTGGATGAACTTCATCTCCGGCAGCATCCACAACGGCGGCTTCACGCGCATCGGCCGCGCCGAGCGCTTCGTCGGCGATCCGGCGCACGCGCCGGCGGCGGCGGAGAAGGCGAAGGAGGACACCGTCAAGTACCTGACGATCGCCGAGGGGATGCTCGACGGCCGCGACACCGCGCTGGCCTCGGGCCATTCGGTGGTGGACGACTATCTCTACGTGATCGCGCGCTGGGTCGAGCGCACGGGCCGGACGCTCGCCGACTTCCCGGCGCTGAAGCGCCTGCACGACCGCGTCGCAGAGCGGCCCGGCACCAGGGCTGCGCTCGCGGCGGAGGGGCTGGCCTGACCCGAACCGCCACGCGACCGGGTGTCCCTCAGGTTGGGCGGGCGTGCAGGGGGGCGCGGCGCCTCTGGACCGCGCCCTTCGCCGGCGGACCGATGGGGTCGGGCAGGGCCGCCTGGCGGAGAGGAACCACTCCACGGGGCGCTCGGCTGTTCCCGCCCCCGCCCGTCCGCTCGGTTGTGGCTTGCCTCCGATCCACACGCGGAGGTCCCCTTCCGCCCCTGCCGCGAGTTGCCCCGGTGCCTTGAAGATGGCGCGCCCTGAGGGATTCGAACCCCCGACCCGCAGCTTAGAAGGCTGCCGCTCTATCCAGCTGAGCTAAGGGCGCCCGGTCTTTCAATGGGTCCAGTTCTCCGCCCGGCCGAAGGCGAAGTTGTCGGCGTAGGCCTTCGGGCGAATGACCCGGCCGGCCGTCTCCTCCACCTCATACGCAATCCCGCGCTTCTCGGCATAGGCCACCGCCGCCTCCCTGGTCGGGAACCGCAGCCGAACCTGGGATGACAGCGTATCCCCCGAGCCGATCCAGCCCATCAGCGGGTCGGCCACGCGCTTCTCGGCCGGCTCGTATTCCAGCACCCACTCCTTGGTCTTGGCCCAGCCCGACTGCATCGCCGTCTTCGGTGGCTTGTAGATCCGCGCCCGCATCGTTCCTCGTTCTCCGCGCTGGTCGGGGCGGCCGGATTCGAACCGACGACCTTCTGCGCCCAAGGCAGACGCGCTACCAGGCTGCGCTACGCCCCGCCAGTCGCGCGGACCCTAGTGATGCGCCCGCGCGGCGGCAAGCGCGTTGGCCGTCTCCGGTCATGCAAGCCCGCTGAGCGGGTGACGCCCCGGCGCATCGGGCATCCATGGCTCCTGCACCACCACCGGGACAGAAGCCGCCTCCCGCACGAGGCGGAACCCGCCGGCGGGGAGGGCCTCGGCAGCAACACCGCCTCCTCCCACGGCGGCGGGAGGGGGAGTGCGAGGAACGGTCTACCCGCGCAGCGTGGCTCCCGTCGCCTTCGCCACCGAGGCGACGATCTTCTGCGCCACCGCCTCGATCTCGGCATCCGTCAGCGTCCGCTCCCGCGGCTGCAGTGTCACGGCGATCGCAAGGCTCTTGCGGCCCTCCTCGATCCCCTTGCCGCGATAGACGTCGAACAGCTCGACGCGCTCGATCAGCGTTCGGTCGGCCGCGCGCGCGGCGCGCAGCAGCGCCTCCGCCGCGACCGACTCGTCCACCACGAAGGCGAAGTCGCGCACCAGCGGCTGGAACGCCGGCAGTTGCGGGTTGCCGCGCCTCTTCCGCTTGGGCTCCGGCACCGCGCCGAGATCGAGCTCGAACACCGCCACCGGGCCCTCCAGGTCGAGCGCCTTCAGCACGCGCGGATGGAGCTCGCCGAACACGCCGAGCGTCACCTTCGGCCCCGCGCGCAGCACGCCGCCGCGACCGGGGTGGAGCCAGGCGGGCGGCTCGGGCACAGCCTGCACGCCGTCGAGATTGACCCCGAGAGCGGCCAGCACCGCGAGCGCGTCGCCCTTCGCATCGAGCGCATCGACCGGGCGGCGCGGCGCGGCCCAGTGCCGCGGCGTCGCACC
>NZ_VIKA01000223.1 GCF_006704265.1 Elioraea sp. Yellowstone
TCCCGGTGCTGCTCGCCGGCGCCGGCGACGGGGCGGACCTGTTCCTGCGCGCGCTCGCGCGCGAGGCGCGGCCGCGCTACCGCGTGGTCGGGCTGCTCACCGCCGACGGGGCGCAGTCGGGGCGGCAGATGCACGGCGTGCGCGTCGAGGGGTCGGTCGACGACGTGCCGCATGCGCTGAGGAAGCTCGCGCGCAAGGGCAGACGGCCGGAGCTGATCGTCGTCACCGCGCGCGAGGTCGCCGGGCCGCGGCTCGAGCATGTGCTGGATGCGGCCGAGGCGGCCGGGGTGCGGGTCGCGACCATGCCGCGGCTGACCGAGCTGCGCCCCGCCGCGCGCGAGGACGCGGCGCCGCCGCTGGCGCTGCAGCCGGTGGCGATCGAGGATCTGCTGGACCGGCCGCAGCGCCCGCTCGATCGCGAGGCGATGGCGAGGCTGGTGCAGGGGCGGCGCGTGCTGGTCACCGGTGCGGGCGGCACGATCGGCGCGGAGCTCGCGCGCCAGATCGCCGCCCTCGGCCCGGCCGAGCTCGTGCTCGCCGACAACAGCGAATATGCGCTCTACGCGATCGACCTCGAACTCTCCGAGACCGCGCCTGAGGTGTTGCGCGTCGCGCTGATCGCCGACATCCGCGACCGCGACAGGATGTTCGCGCTGTTCGCGCGCCACCGCCCCGAGCTTGTCTTCCACGCCGCCGCGCTGAAGCACGTGCCGATCGTCGAGGCGAATCCCGCCGAGGGGATCCTGACCAACGCGGTCGGCACGCGCCATGTCGCCGATGCCGCCCGCGCGCACGGCGCACTGGCGATGGTGCTGATCAGCACCGACAAGGCCGTGAATCCGACCAGCGTGATGGGCGCGACCAAGCGGCTTGCCGAGATGTACTGCCAGGCGCTCGACCTGCGCGCGCGCGCCGACGGCGCGGGCACGCGGTTCGCAACGGTGCGCTTCGGCAACGTTCTCGGCTCGACCGGCTCGGTGGTGCCGCTGTTCCGCCGCCAGCTCGAGCGCGGCGGCCCCCTCACCGTGACGCACCCCGACATGAGGCGCTACTTCATGACCGTGCGCGAGGCGGTCGGGCTGGTGCTGGCCGCGACCGTGCTGCGCGTGAAGGACGAGGGACTGCCGGAGGCGGCGCGCCGGGGCGGGATCTTCGTGCTCGACATGGGCGAGCCGGTGAAGATCGTCGATCTCGCGCGGCGAATGATCCGCCTTGCCGGGCTGCGTCCCGACGTCGATGTGGCGATCCGCTACACCGGGCTGCGGCCGGGCGAGAAGCTCTACGAGGAGCTGTTCCACGACCGCGAGACGCTGGTCGAGACGGGCGCGCCGGGGCTGCTGATGGCAGCCCCCCGCACGGCCGATCTTGCCCTGGTCGCGCGCGCGATGGACGAGGCCGGCGCGGCCGCGCGCGCCGGGCGCGAGGCGGCCGCACTCTCCGTCCTGGCGGCGCTGGTGCCCGAGTTCGCCCGCCCCGGCGAGGCCGGCGGCACCGCGCCGGCGGCACCGCCGATGTGATCGCCAAGCTGCAGGCTTTTGCTGCGCGGGAGGCGCAACGCTGCTAGTCTCTGGACATCGGAAGCGGAGGGGGAGTCGAACGATGCGGCCCTCGCGCCGCGGCGTGATTGCCGGAGTGTCCGCCGGCGCAATCGCCACGCTGGTAGCGCCCTCTGTTCGGGCGCAGAAGACGAGCGTCGACGTGCTGCTCGTGCTGGCCGTCGATGTCAGTCGTTCGATCGACGAGGAGGAAGCGCGGCTGCAGCGTCAGGGCTATGTGACGGCGATGGCCGATCCGCGCGTGGTCGCGGCGATCCGGTCGGGCACGCTGGGCGCGATCGCGGTCGCCTATGTCGAGTGGGGCTCGGCGGACTATCAGCGCCTCGTCATCCCCTGGACACGTATCGACGGCGAGGCGAGCGCGCGGGCCTGGGTGGCGGCACTCGACGCGGCCCCGCGCGTCAGCATGAACTGGACCTCGATCTCGGGCGCCATCGAGTTCTCGATGCGTGTGCTCGACGAGGCGCCCTTCGAGGGCACGCGGCGGGTGATCGACATCTCGGGTGACGGGGTGAACAACTCGGGCGCGCCGGTCACGCTGCTGCGCGATCTCGCGGTGGAGGCGGGGATCACCATCAACGGCCTGCCGATCCTGAACGACCGCAGCCCCTTCGGCCGCCCACCCTCGATGCCGCTCGACCAGTACTTCCAGGACTTCGTGATCGGCGGCCCCGGAGCCTTTATGGTGCCGGCCGAGGACTTCAACGCCTTCCAGAACGCGGTGCTGCGCAAGCTGATCCGCGAGATCAGCGTCCATCCGCCGGCGTGGGCGACCGGCTGAGCGGATGATCGTCTCGATCCTGCTGCATGCGGCGGCCGGGCTCGCGGCGGCGTCGCTGCTCGCCTGGCTGATCGCCCAGGCGCTGCCGGTGTGGGTGGCGGCAACGGTATGGCTGGTGGCAGCGGTCGCGATCGTAGTGCTCACCCTCTTCGCGCGCGGCGCACTCGGCCCGCACGGCGGAGGTTGACGATCCCGCCCGCCATTGGTGCCTGCTGTGGCGTCTGAGGAGTTGTTCGTCGCCCGGATGGTCTGAAGGTGGTCGTTGCGTCACGAAGCACCGCAGGGCACGAGGATGAACAACCCGCGCAAGAAGGTGCGAATGACGCCGCTTTGGCAGAGCCGCGATGATCTGGCGGATCTTGGAGGACCGACGAGCTGTGGCGGAAAGCGCTGCGGGGTTTGGGATCAGTGAGCGAACCGCCCGCAGGTGGCTGTCGCGATCGCGGCTGATGGCGGGGATGCCGGGCTCAGGCGGCGGCCCTGCGGGGCGTTTCCCCCCCTTTGCCGCGGCGAGCCGCTGGGTTTGCAGGAAGGTGTCGGCGATCATCGCCATCAGGGCGTGGCGGTGAAGTCCGGTCCATGATCGGCCTTCGAAGTGATCAAGGCCGAGTTCCTCCTTCAGCTGCTGATACCCGGCCGACAAAGGTTCGACCTTTGCCGGCCGGGCGTCAGGCCTTGGTTTTGCGCGCGGCCGCCCCTTGAGCCCCGCGCGCCATACCCTCCGCACAAAGGTCAACCCCTTGTGCTCCGGGTATGATGCGCCTGCTCGCAGATCCAGCGGGCCTTGACGGTGGCGGCGAGGGCCCGCAGCGAGGCGTCGGCGGGAAGGTTGGAGAGATAGAACTTCCGCTCGCCTTTCGAACGTCGCTCGCCGATGAGCCAGACCTCCTCGCCCGGCATGTGCTGGTTGCCCTTCTCGCCGCTCCGTTGCGTTGGTCCATCGGCAACGCGCCCGCGCAGCGCGGCGAAGCGCGCCGAGAGCCGCCCCTTGGTGCCGCTACGCCAGGAGATGGACCGCCAGGTCGCGCCGGCGAGGATCGCCTCGGCAGCCTGCGACATCCGGTCGGGGACGTGACACTGGCGCGGTCGGCCGCGGCCAGCGAGGGGAAAGATCAGCGCGACATCGGCCGGATAGACCTTCTGGTGGCGGGGGATGCCGACCGCCTGCCGCACGCCGCGCGCGCTCAGCGCCTGACGGAAGGAGGCGCTCAGGTCCCGTAGCCGGCATCGGCGAGCACCGTGCCGAAGCGCAGCCCAGCCCCGCGCAGCCCCTCGATCTCCTCGATGGCGATCTCGGGCTTCGTCCGCGCGGCCTGGAACGCCGCCGGGACGCCCGCGCGCCGCATCCTCTCGGGATCGGCGGTCCAACTGTCGGGCAGGAACAGCCGCAACCCGACCGTCACGGG